>NZ_JACNAC010000062.1:0-36601 GCF_017349775.1 Pseudomonas sp. GW460-12-10-14-TSB1 | reverse complement strand
CCCGGTGCCGGCGGTGAGCACCTGGCCCATGATCACTTCATCGACCTGGGCGCCCTCCAGGCCGGTCTGGGCCAGCAGCTGGCGGATCACCGCGGCGCCGAGATCGACCGCGGAAATGTTCGCCAGCGAACCCTGGAAACTGCCGACCGCGGTGCGGGTGGCGGCAACGATTACGACGTCTTGCATGGCGCGAATCCTCATTGCTATGGGCGGCATCGGTCGGTGGATATGGACAGGGGACCGATGCGCGAGAACTTGGAAAATCATGGTTGCATAGAAGGTCGCGACGCCGCCAATCGCGAACCGGTGAGTCGCGTTCTGTTCGCCCGGTCGGGTATTACAGGCCCATGCGCCGGCGTGCGCGATGTATCGAGCCGTTGCGTACCGCCCAGCGCAGCATCGGCGCACTGCGGTTGACGCTGGCGCGAATCAGCTGGCGTTGCAGCAGCCCCTGATTGACGCCAAGCATGTTGCTGGCCCAGTCGGGCAGCAGGTCGATGCCGGCCTGCATCATCAACGAGCCGAATGGCTTGGCCAGGCGGCTTGGGGCCGGTGCCGCCAAGAGCAAACGCAGCACTTCGCGGCTGCGTTCATCGCAGAGCAACTGGGGGCGCATCCCGGCCAGGTAATCCGCCACGGCCCGGCGCGAGCGCGGCACATCGCTGGCGCCAAGGCGCTCGGCGATCAGCGCGACTTCCCCGTAGTAACGGTCCTGGTCGGCAGGTGACAGGTGCGGATTGCGGTAACGCAAATGCGCCGCCAGAAAGCTGCTGACTTCGGCCACATGTACCCAGGTCAGCAGTTGCGGATCGCTGGCGGCATAGGGCCGGCCGTCTGGCGCATGGCCGACGATCTGCAGGTGAATGGTACGCACCTTGTCGATCAGCCATTCGGCATCCTGCCGTGAGCCGAAGGTGGTGCCGGAAATGAACTGCGCGGTACGCCGCAGGCGCCCGATCATGTCTTCCCGGAAGTTCGAGTGGTCCCAGACCCCGGCCAGGGCCAGGGGGTGCAGGGCCTGCATCAACAAGGCGCTGATGCCGCCGATCAGCATGCTGCTGAAATCGCCATGCACCTGCCAGCAGATGGCGTCCGGGCCGAACAGGCCCGGGTCGCCCTTGGGGTTGTCCAGGTCGAGCTGGCCCAGTGACAGGCCACCCAGGCTCATCACCTGGGTTTCGATACGACTGCGAATGAATTCCATACCGCTTGGCTGTTCCTTGGTTGAGGCCCGAGGCCTGGCTCAGAGGTTCAGGCGTTTATCGATCAGGCCCTCGACCACGCTCGGGTCGGCCAGGGTCGAGGTATCGCCCAGGCTGTCGAGCTCATTGCAGGCGATCTTGCGCAGGATACGCCGCATGATCTTGCCCGAGCGGGTTTTCGGCAAGGCCGGCGCCCACTGGATCAGCTCCGGCTTGGCGAAACTGCCGATCTCGCGGCTGACCAGGCTCAACAGCTCCTGCTTCAGCTCGTCGCTGGGCTCGACGCCATTCATCGGGGTGACAAAGGCATAGATGCCCTGGCCCTTGAGGTCGTGGGGGTAACCGACCACCGCGGCCTCGGCGATGCTGTCGTGCAGGACCAGGGCGCTCTCGACTTCGGCGGTGCCGATGCGATGGCCGGATACGTTGATCACGTCGTCGATGCGTCCGGTGATCCAGTAATCGCCGTCTTCATCGCGCCGCGCGCCGTCGCCGGTGAAGTAGTAGCCCGGGTAGGGTTTGAAATAGGTCTCGACCATGCGCTGCGGGTCGCCGTAGACACTGCGGATCTGCGCCGGCCAGCTGGCCTTGATCGCCAGGATGCCGCTGCCGGCGCCGCTGATTTCCTTGCCGTGCTCGTCCAGCAACACTGGCTGCACACCGAACATCGGGCGGGTGGCGCAGCCTGGCTTGATGTGGCTGGCGCTGACCAGCGGACTGAGCATGATGCCGCCGGTTTCGGTCTGCCACCAGGTGTCGACGATCGGGCAGCGCTGCTCGCCGACGATATTGAAATACCACTCCCAGGCTTCCGGGTTGATCGGCTCGCCGACGCTGCCCAGCAGGCGCAGGCTGCTGCGCGAGGTGTGCTGCAGCGGCTCGGGGCCTTCGCGCATCAGCGCGCGCAAGGCGGTGGGGGCGGTGTAGAAGATGTTCACCCGGTGCTTGTCGATGACTTCCCAGAAACGCGAGCTGCTCGGATAACTGGGCACGCCCTCGAAGATCAGGCTGGTCGCGCCATTGGCCAATGGGCCATAGACGATGTAGCTGTGGCCGGTGACCCAGCCGACATCGGCGGTGCACCAGAAGACTTCGCCTTCGCGGTAGTCCAGTACGTATTTGAAGGTCATCGCCGCTTGCAGCAGGTAACCGCCGGTGGTGTGCAGCACGCCCTTGGGTTTGCCGGTGCTGCCGGAGGTGTAGAGGATGAACAGCGGGTCTTCGGCGTCCATCGGTTGCGGCGGGCAGTGGTCCTCGACGCCGCGTATAGCCTGGTGATACCAGAGGTCGCGGCCTTCGACCCAGTTCACCGGGTTCTGGGTGCGCTCGACCACCACCACCGTGCTGACGTTCGGGCAGCTTTGCAGGGCCTTGTCGACGTTGTTTTTCAAGGGCACAAACTTGCCGCCGCGGACCCCTTCGTCAGCGGTGATCAGGGTGCGGCAGTCGGCGTCGAGAATGCGGTCGCGCAGCGCGTCGGGGGAGAATCCGCCAAAGACCACCGAGTGCACCGCACCGATACGGGTGCAGGCGAGCATGGCGTAGGCCGCCTCGGGGATCATCGGCATGTAGATGCAGACCCGATCGCCTTTTTTCACGCCGCGGCTTTTCAGGACGTTGGCCAGGCGGCAGACGTAGTGATGGAGTTTCTTGTAGGTGATTTGCAGCGATTCGGCGGGGTCGTCGCCTTCCCAGATGAGCGCCACCTGATCGCCGCGTTTTTCCAGATGGCGGTCGATGCAGTTGTAGCTGACATTCAACTGGCCGCCGGCGAACCAGGTCGCGGCGCCGGTTTTCAGGTCATAGCGCTGCACGGTTTGCCAGGGGGCACTCCAGTGGAGAAAGCGGGTGGCCTGTTCGGCCCAGAAGGTGCTGGGGTGCTCGATGGATTCGCGGTACAGCCGCTGGTAGTCGTCCTGACTCAATTGCGCAGCCCGGCGGACGGCATCGGCTTGGGGGAACATGCTGATATCGAACATGACGGTTCCTTATTCTTGTTTTAGCGACAAGCGATAAAGATGCGCCTTGATCGGAAGGGGTTCAAGGGGAGGGCGGTCTTGGGCGACCGATCGTGAATCGGCCCGCTGCTACGCAATGGAAGGGGTTGCGTAGCAGCGGGCCGGTTCGCGAGGGGAGGTTTCAGCGGGCTATCAGCCGCGGTGGCGACCGCGGAAGTAGTTGATCAGGCCTTGGGTCGAAGCATCCTCGGCCGGGGTTTCTTCGCTGCCGACCAGGCGGTTGTAGACGCCCTTGCCCAGCTCTTTGCCCAGCTCCACGCCCCATTGGTCGAAGGCGTTGATGCCCCAGATCACGCTCTGCACGAAGACCTTGTGTTCGTACATCGCCACCAGCGCGCCCAGGCGGCGCGGGCTGATGCGCTCGACCACCAGGGTGTTGCTCGGGCGGTTGCCCGGGATCACCTTGTGCGGTGCCAGCTTCTGGACTTCGGCCTCGCTCATGCCTTTTTCACGCAGCTCGGCCTCGGCTTCGGCGCGGGTCTTGCCGAGCATCAGCGCCTGGCTTTGCGACAGGCAGTTGGCGTACAGCCACTGGTGATGGTCGGCGACCGGGTTGAAGCTGACGATAGGCACAATGAAGTCGGCCGGGATCAGCTGGGTGCCCTGGTGCAACAACTGGTGGTACGCGTGCTGACCGTTGCAGCCCACGCCACCCCAGATCACCGGGCCGGTGTCGGTGGAAACCGGCGTGCCGTCCTGGCGCACGCTCTTGCCGTTGGATTCCATGTCCAGCTGCTGCAAGTGCTTGGTGATGTTGCGCAGGTAGTGGTCGTACGGCAGGATCGCGTGGCTTTGCGCGCCCCAGAAATTGCCGTACCACACGCCCAGCAGGGCCAGGAGGACCGGCATGTTCTGCTCGAACGGAGCGGTCTGGAAGTGCTGGTCCATGGTGTAGGCGCCGGACAGCAGTTCCTTGAAGTTGGACATGCCGATGGCCAGGGCGATCGGCAGGCCGATGGCCGACCACAGCGAGTAACGCCCGCCAACCCAGTCCCACATCGGGAAGATGTTCTCTTCGCGGATGCCGAAGGCCACGGCGGCGGCGTTGTTGCTCGACACCGCGATGAAGTGGCGATACAGCTCGGCCTCGGAGCCGCCCTGAGCCAGGTACCAGGCGCGTGCGGCCTGGGCGTTCTTCAGGGTTTCCAGGGTGTTGAAGGATTTCGACGAGACGATGAACAGCGTGGTTTCGGCGCGGATCTTCGACGACAGTTCGTGGAATTCGCTGCCGTCGATATTGGCCAGGTAATGGCAGCGCACGCCTTTCTGGGCGTAGGACAACAGGGCCTCGGACACCAGCTCGGGACCGAGGAAGGAACCACCGATACCGATGTTGACCACGTCGGTGATCGGCTTCTCGGTGTAGCCGCGCCACAGGCCGTCATGGATGCGCCCGACCAGTTCGGTGATCTGGTTCAGCACCTTGTGCACTTCTGGCATCACGTTGACGCCATTGACCGACAGCTTGTCGCCAACCGGGCGGCGCAGGGCGGTGTGCAGGGCCGGACGGCCTTCGGAAGAGTTGACCAGCTCACCGGCGAACAGCGCCTTGATCGCGTCCTGCAGACCGGCTTCGTTGGCCAGGCCCACCAGCAGGTTGCGGGTTTCGGAGGTGATCAGGTTCTTCGAGTAATCGAGAAAAAGCCCACAGCCGCTGAGGCTGAATTGATGAAAGCGCTGCGGGTCGGCATTAAAGGCCTCGCGCATGCTGAAATCCTGCATGGCTTGGCGGTGGTCATTCAACGCTTGCCAGGCGGGCAGAGCGGTAACGTCGTGAGGAGTGCGGTAGTACGCCATCGCTGCGGTTTTCCTTTTACTTGAACTGCCTGTTGGACACTGAAAAGCCCGGAACGTCCTGCTCGAAGAATAACGTTCGGTCAAACCTGCGCTGACACGATTAAGCACGCAGGGCGATTACAGTAACTCTCGCGTGCTGATCTGTCTTGGCTTTGTCTGACCTGTGGCCGGTACTTTTTTATACCGGCGCCTCAGAGCTGCGCAATGAGCGGGATTTCAGGGGTGAGAATGATTGGGGCTCAGGCGACCTGAACCGGAATGGCATGGCTGGTGTGGCTCAGCTCGTTGCCCGGCGCCATATAGAGCATGCGCGGCTTGAAGTTGAGCAGTTCGGCTTCGCTGTAGTGAGCGTAGGCGCAGATGATCACCCGGTCGCCGACCTTGGCCTTGTGTGCGGCGGCGCCGTTGACCGAGATCATGCGCGAGCCTTCCTCGCCACGAATGGCGTAGGTGGTGAAGCGTTCGCCATTGTCGACGTTGTAGATCTGGATCTGTTCGTACTCACGGATGCCGGACAAGTCCAGCCATTCGCCGTCGATGGCGCAAGAGCCTTCGTAGTCGAGCACAGCGTGGGTGACTTCGGCGCGATGCAGCTTGGCCTTGAGCATGATGGCGTGCATGAGTGGTTCTCTCGATCAGGTCCTCGAACAGGGCCCGCAGCATCGCTGCAGGCCCCGGGCGGCGGCAGTTTGCCCGAAGGTCAGGCTTCGGGCAATCGGCCCTTGGAACCTAGGCGTCGAGGTCCAGATGCAGGTTGTCTATCAGGCGGGTAGCGCCCAGATAGGCCGCTGCCAGAATCACCAGATCACGGTCTTGCGCGGTGGCCGGGCGCAGGGTCCGGGCGTGGCGGATTTCCAGGTAATCCGGGCGGAAACCGGCGGCTTCGAGCACTTGTTTCTGCTCGTCCAGCAGCTTTGGATAATCCCGTTCGCCCTGGCTGATGGCCTCGGCGATCTGAGTCAGGCCACGATAGATCGCGGGGGCGATGGCACGCTGCTCTTCGCTCAGGTAGCCGTTGCGCGACGACAGCGCGAGGCCGTCGGCGGCACGCACGGTGGGCTCGCCGATGATCTGGATCGGCATGTTCAGGTCCTGCACCAGGGCCCGGATCACCGCCAGTTGCTGGAAGTCCTTCTGGCCGAAGACTGCAAGGTCCGGCTGCACCATGTTGAACAGCTTGCTGACCACCGTGGCCACCCCTTCGAAATGCCCGGGACGGCTGGCGCCGCACAGGCCTTCGGAGAGTTGCGGCACGCTGACCCGGGTCTGGCCTTCCATGCCGTCGGGGTACATCTCCTCGACGGTGGGGGCGAACAGCAGATGGCAACCGGCTTGCAGGAGCTTTTCCTGGTCGGCGGCCAGGGTTCGTGGGTACTTGTCGAGGTCTTCGCCGGCGCCGAATTGCAGCGGGTTGACGAAGATGCTCGCCACCACGAAATCCACTCGCTGGGCCGCCTTGGTCACCAGGGCGGCATGACCGCTATGCAGGTTGCCCATGGTCGGCACGAAGCCGATGCGCTTGCCCTCGCTGCGGGCACGGGCCACGGCGGCACGCAGTTCACGTACGGTTTTTACAGTATTCATGCAGAAAACCCGTGTTCGGCGCCTGGGAAGGTCACGGCCTTGACCTCACTGACATAGGCGCTCAGGGCGGCCTGAATGCTTTCCTGGCCGGCCATGAAGTTCTTCACGAACTTCGGTGCGCGACCGCTCAGGGACAGGCCCAGCATGTCGTGCAGAACCAGCACCTGACCGTCGGTGGCGCTGCCGGCACCGATGCCGATCACCGGAATCTTCACCGCCTGGGTGATTTCCGCCGCCAGTTCGCTCGGCACGCATTCGAGCAGCAGCATCGCTGCGCCGGCCGCTTCCAGGGCGATGGCGTCGGCACGCATCTGCCGAGCCTGGTTTTCGTTACGTCCCTGCACCTTGTAGCCGCCGAGGATGTTCACCGATTGCGGGGTCAGGCCCATGTGGGCGCAGACCGGGATACCGCGCTCGGCCAGCAGGCGGATGGACTCCGCCAGCCACAGCGCGCCTTCGACCTTGATCATGTGCGCACCGGCCTGCATCAGCTGGGCGCTGTTGTTCAGGGCCTGTTCGGTGGTGGCGTAGGCCATGAACGGCAGGTCGGCGAGGATCAGGGCGCCACTGTTACCGCGTTTGACCGCGGCGACGTGGTAGGCCATCTCGGCGGTAGTGACTGGCAGTGTGCTGTCGTGCCCTTGCAAGACCATGCCGAGGGAGTCGCCCACCAGCAGTACTTCAACGCCGGCCTGGCAACAGGTGTGGGCGAAGGTCGCGTCATAGCAGGTCAGCATGGTGATTTTTTCACCTTTCTGCTTGAGGCCTTGCAGGGTGGTCAGGGTGATGTCTGGCATGAAAAAGGGTCCTCATTCAGGCGCTCTGGAAACTGCTGCGAGTAACGCGCGTGATTCTTTATCTATGCAGGCGCACGGTCTGTTGTCGTGCTTATAAGGCCTGGATTGCGCCCTGTAACGCCGTGTTGGCGGCAACGGGACGCCTATAGTCGTGAGGAGGACTCGGGAAGTCAATTGCATGTGTTACCGCATTGTTACGGCGTGAGTGTTACCGCCGTAACTGATGCGTTTCAGCAGTCAGGCCAGACGTTCCAGGCCGACAAATGGGCAGGCGGCGAGCAGGTCGCGCAGCTGGCGGCCGTCGGCCAGTTGCAGGTCGGCGGGGGCCAGTTCGGCCAGGGGATAGAGGACAAAGGCCCGGGCCTGCATGTGGTAATGCGGCACCTTGAGCCGCGGTTCGTCGATCAGGCGATCGCCGAACAGCAGGATGTCCAGGTCCAGGGTGCGCGGTCCCCAGCGCTCGAGACGCTCGCGGCCCTGGCCGTTTTCGATAGCTTGCAGCGCGTCCAGCAGTTCGAGGGGCGCGAGGCTACTGTCCAGGGCGGCCACGGCGTTGGTGTAGCGCGGTTGGCCGGGCAGCAGGGAGTCGCTTTGATAGAAGGCCGAGACTCCCGCCAGTTGGCTGTGCGGCAACTGCGCCAGCGCGTCGATCGCGCTGCGCAATTGCTCCGCCGGGGCAGCCAGGTTGCTGCCCATGCCGATGTAGATACGTTCCATCGGGTTATTCGCCGGAAGCGCTCGGTGCGCCGGCGGTGGCGCGTTTGCGTTTGGCGCCACTGCTGCGCCGACGCTTGCGCGGACCTGTGCCGGCGTCGTCCTTGCCGCTCAGGTCGCGAATCATGTCGCGGCGCCCGGCTTCGTTGGCGTCCTGATAGTCGGTCCACCACTCGCCCAGGCCATCGGTCTGTTCGCCGGCGCTTTCGCGCAGCAGCAGGAAGTCATAACCGGCGCGGAACCGCGGATTGTCCAGCAACTGGTCGGCGCGCTTGCCGCTGCGACGAGGCAGGCGTTCCTGCATGTCCCAGATTTCGCGGATCGGCATGGTGAAGCGTTTTGGAATGGCGATGCGCTGGCACTGTTCGCTGATCAATTCGTGAGCGGCTTCCTGCATCGCCGGAATCGGCGGCATGCCGCGTTCCTGAAGGCGCAGCACGCGAGCCGGCAGGGCCGGCCACAGCAGCGCGGCGAACAGGAAAGCCGGGGTTACCGGCTTGTTCTGCTTGATGCGCAGGTCGGTATTGATCAGGGCTTCGCTGATCAGCGTGTGGGTGTAGGTCGGGTTGTACTCCAGCGCCTCGGCGCTGGCCGGGAACAGCGGATCGAACAGTTGCAGGTCGACCAGCATCTCGAAGGTGTCGGCGGCATGGCCGGACAGGAACAGCTTGAGCACTTCCTCGAACAGGCGGGCCGAGGGGATTTCCCGCAGCATGGGGGCCAGGTCGCGGATCGGCGCGGCAGTGTGTTTCTCGATGCCGAAATCCAGCTTCGCCGCGAAGCGCACGGCCCGCAGCATGCGTACCGGATCTTCCTGGTAGCGCTGGCGCGGATCGCCGATCAGACGGATCAGGTGATTGCGAATGTCGTGCACGCCGTTGGCGTAATCGAGGATGCGTTCGCTGACCGGATCGTAATACAGGGCATTGATGGTGAAGTCGCGGCGCTGGGCGTCCTCTTCGAGGGTGCCGTACACGTTGTCGCGCAGGATGCGCCCGCTTTCGTTGCGCGAGGATTGGTTGCTGTCTTCCTCTTCATCGTTTTGCGGGTGATTGGCGCGGAAGGTCGCGACCTCGATGATTTCGCGGCCGAAGTGGATATGCACCAGCTTGAACCGACGGCCGATGATCCGGGCGTTGCGGAATTCGGCCCGCACCTGTTCCGGCGTGGCGCTGGTGGCGACGTCGAAATCCTTGGGGGTGATATTGAGCAGCATGTCGCGCACGCAGCCGCCGACCAGGTAGGCCTGGTAGCCGGCGTTCTGCAGGCGTTCGACGATGTTCACCGCATAACGGCTGAACTGGGCGCGTTGCAGCGAGTGTTGGCTGCTGTTGAGCACTTCAGGCGTGCTGCGTTTGTGTTGCGTACGACGCAAGGGAGAACGGAATGACTGGAACAACTTCTTCAGCATGGGATGCACTGTTTGAAGGAATGTTCGGCCATAACGAAGAATGACCGCATGATGGGCGGGGATTCTAGCATTTAGTCGGGGGATGGTGTAGGAAGCTGCGGCGAGTCGTACGCAGCGCTTTGGAACGCGGGTTGGCGGGGCTTTGCGTGAGTAAAACCGCAATCGCGGAAACCACAAGGGGAGCCGAAGCTCCCCCAGAAGTGTTTGCGTGCTCTATTTTTATTATTGGTTTCGGGCTTCTTGTTTTTGTTTAACGCCCTTGTCACTTGGTTAACCCAGAGTGACCCTCCCAATCGGGAGCCAAGAGCAAACGGATTGCTTTGGTCGCTGTGTTGCAATGATCAGTGATCCAACCAGTTCAGGCTCTGCCTTAGGGCAGTTTTTGTTGTTCTCGGCCTGGTTGTGGGGCAAGCCCCAATGACAACGCCTCTCCAAAAGAATCAGTTAGCTGCGCCTCCGCCGTGTTGTTTTTATTGTGCGTGAGTCGATTCGTCTTATTTTTATTGTCTTATGCATTGCTTGTTATTGTTCTTGTACCAAACATATAGCAGGTGCCGTGCCAACTTTTGCGAGACCCAGTAAAACAAGGGGTTAGGCGCGGTTCGGAGGTTTCTCCAGGCGAAAAAAAGCCGGGGCTTCGTTACCGTAAGCCCCGGCTTTTGTTACGTGAAATGACTGAGGTAACAGTTTTTTCACAAGGTCGCGTGTTACCCGCAACCGGTTACCGCCGGGCTTCAGCTTTCGCTGGCAACCCCGGTCTTGCGCCGTGGGATACCCAGGCGCTGGCGGCGTTCCCACAGGCATTTGCGGCTGACGCCCAGTTTGCGGGCCAGTTCGGTCTCGGTCATGTGGTCCTGGTGCTCGAGAACGAAATGCTGGAAGTAGTCTTCCAGCGACAGGTCTTCGGTCGGCTCATGGCTGCTGTTGTTGGCGTTGGCGGCCTGGGGCGCCAGGCCAATGAACTCGTCGTCTTCCAGATCGCTCAGTTCGATATCGATACCCAGCAGCTCCGCGGAGATTTCCGGGCTTTCGCACAGGATGACCGAGCGCTCGACGGCGTTTTCCAGTTCGCGAACGTTACCTGGCCAAGAGTAATGGCGAATGGCTTGCTCGGCGTCCGGGGCGAATTTCAGGTCCGTGCGGCCCACGCGCGCGCTTTGGCGGGCGAGGAAGGCATTGGCGATTTCGTTGACGTCGGCACCGCGCTCGCGCAGGGCTGGCAGTTTCAAGGCAATCACGTGCAGGCGGTAATACAGGTCTTCACGGAACTGGCCGATCTTGGCCAGGCTCTTGAGGTCGCGGTGGGTCGCGGCGATCAGGCGCACATCGACCTTCTGCGATTGCACCGAGCCGACCCGGCGGATCTCGCCTTCCTGCAATACGCGCAACAGGCGGGCCTGGGCTTCGAGTGGCAACTCGCCGATTTCGTCGAGGAACAAAGTACCGCCGTCCGCCGCTTCCACCAGGCCGGCGCGCCCGGCGCTGGCGCCGGTGAAGGCGCCTTTTTCGTGACCGAACAGCTCGGACTCGATCAGGGTTTCCGGAATGGCCGCGCAGTTCACCGAGATCATCGGCGCCTTGGCGCGCTTGGACAGGTTGTGCAGGGCGCGGGCCACCAGTTCCTTGCCGGTCCCGGATTCACCCTGGATCAGTACATTGGAGTCTGTCGGGGCGACCTTGCGGATCTTGCTGTACAGGTCCTGCATCGGTGGGCAGGAACCGATGATGCCGATTTCGCCGTTGCTGGCGTTGGCACTGGCCTTGTCCGCGCCGTTGCCCGACTTGGCGGCCGGACGCTCGTTCGGATTGCTCTGTGCGCTCTGGCGGTCGCGCAGGATGCGCGCCACGGCCTGGAGCATTTCGTCGTGATCGAAAGGCTTGGCGATGTAGTCCACCGCGCCCATCTTCATCGAGTCGACCGCTGAGCGCAGGCTGGCGTAGCTGGTCATGATCAGCACCGGGGTGCCCTGGCCGAGCTTGATCAGCTCGGTGCCGGGGGCGCCTGGCAGGCGCAGGTCGCTGACGATCAGGTCGAACGTGGGAATGCTGAAACGCTCTTGTGCTTCCTGCACGGAACCGGCTTCGCTGACCTGGTACTGGTTGCGTTCCAGCAGGCGGCGCAAGGCGGAGCGGATAATTGTTTCGTCTTCGACGATCAAAATGTGCGGCATTGATTCGATTCTCTCGACGGTCTCAGTTCACAGCGGACGTCGCTTCGACATGACGCGGTAAGGTCACCCGGATACGGGTGCCGCGTTGGCTTTCGGTGTCAGCCGGGCTGTCGATGGTGATTTGTCCATAATGCTCTTCAACGATGGAATAGACCAGTGCAAGGCCCAGTCCGGTGCCCTCGCCAGGATCCTTGGTGGTGAAGAAGGGTTCGAACAGTCGATCCATGATGCTCGACGGGATGCCGCTGCCTTCGTCTTCGACGATCAGGTCGATCGTGTGTTCGCCGGCCTCGCTCTTGACCCGTACCGCACTGCCCGCCGGTGATGCGTCGCGGGCATTGGATAGCAGGTTGATCAGTACCTGGGCGAGCCGCTGCGGGTCGCCGTCGACCCAGTGGTCCGGATCGCACAGGTTGAAGAACTGCACTTCGAAATTGCGTCGGTTCAGCGCCAGCAGACCAATGGCGTCCTGCGCCACCTCGGCCAGGCACACGGCTTCGTCGTTGTGCTGGTGGCTGCCGGCGTGGGCGAAGCTCATCAGCGACTGGACGATGCGCGACACGCGCTTGGTCTGCTCAAGGATCTGGCCACTGATTTCGGTGAGTTCGCCGTCCTCTTCGCGCTCTTCGCGCAGGTTCTGCGCCAGGCAGGCGATACCGGTGATCGGGTTGCCGATTTCGTGGGCCACGCCGGCGGCCAGGCGGCCGATGCTGGCCAGGCGCTCGGAATGCACCAGCTTGTCTTCGAGCATCTGGGTTTCGGTCAGGTCTTCCACCAGCAGCACCAGGCCACTGTTGCCCGGGGCCAGGGGTTCGTCGATGGCGGCCTTGTGCAGGTTCAGCCAACGGGTCTGGCCGTCGAGGGCCAGGTGCTGCTTGTGCAAATGTTCGTCGGGGACGTTGATGAAGCCTTGCAGCAGCTCTTTCCAGGGATCGGCGATGGTGCTCAGGCGCGACCCGACCACATGCTGCGCCGGAATGCTGGTCAGCTCTTCCATGGCCTTGTTCCACATAAGGATTTCCTGGTCCTTGGCCAGGGAGCAGACGCCCATTGGCAGTTCCTGCAAGGTCTGGCGGTGGTAGCGGCGCAAGGCATCGAGCTCGGCGGCCAGGCCGGTCAGGCGCGAGTGGTAGTCCTCGAGCCGGCTTTCGATGAAGTGGATGTCTTCGGTCACGTAGTTTTCGCCGCCGGCCTTGTAGGGCAGGAAGGTTTCCACCATATCCTGGGCCACGCTGGGGCCCATCAGGCCGGACAGGTTGGCTTCGATACGGTCGCGCAAACGACGCAGGGCATAGGGGCGGCGCTCGTCGAAGGGCAGGTACAGGTCGCGCAGCGCCTGCTCGACTTCCTTCTGCGCGGCCTTGGCGCCCAGGGGCTTGGCCAGCTGGGTAGCGAACTCCTGGGGCGAGGCGGCATGCAGTTCGCGACGTTGCGGCCGGCGCACGTTGTCCACCGCGCAGGCTTCGGCGGCGCTGGCTTCTTCGGAGCTGGCATTGGTGAACAGCGAAATCAGGGTGAACATCAGTACGTTGGCCGCCAGCGAGGCGATGGCCGCCATGTGCCAGCTGGTGTCGTCCAGAACGTAGATCATGTTCAGCAGCGGTATATAGAAGCCCTGCAGGTTGCCAATCAACGGCAGCAGCATGGTCACCAGCCACACCAGCGTCCCGGCCATCAGCCCGGCGATGAAGCCGCGCCGGTTGGCGGTCGGCCAGTACAGCACCGAGAGCACGCCGGGGAGGAACTGCAGGGTCGCGACAAAGGCCACGATGCCGAGGTTGGCCAGGTCCTGCTCGGCCCCCAGCAGCAGGTAGAAGGCATAGCCGGCCATGATGATGGCCACGATCAGCGCGCGGCGAGTCCATTTCAGCCAGCGGTAGATGTTGCCTTCGGCCGGTGGCTGATACAGCGGCAGCACCAGATGGTTGAGGGCCATCCCCGACAGCGCCAGGGTGGTGACGATGATCAGGCCGCTGGCGGCGGAAAGCCCGCCGATATAGGCCATCAGGGCCAATGCCGGTTTGTTGGCGGCGATGCCGATGCCGAGGGTGAAGTACTCGGGGTTGGTGGTGGCGCCCAGTTTCAGGCCGGCCCAGAGGATCAGCGGCACCGCCAGGCTCATCAGCAACAGGAACAGCGGCAGGCCCCAGCTGGCGCTGACCAGCGAGCGCGGATTGAGGTTCTCGGTGAAGGTCATGTGGTACATGTGCGGCATCACGATCGCCGAGGCGAAGAACACCAGCAGCAGGGTGCGCCACGGCCCTTCCTGCAGTGGCGTATGCAGGGCGGCGAGGGCGGTCTGGTTCTGCAGCAGCCAGAGTTCCAGCTGTTGCGGGCCATCGAACACGCCGTACAGGGCATAGAGGCCGACGCCGCCGATGGCGATCAGCTTGATCACCGACTCGAAGGCGATGGCGAACACCAGGCCTTCGTGTTTCTCCCGGGTGGCGATGTGCCGGGAGCCGAAGAAGATGGTGAACAGGGTGATCAGCGCGCAGAAGCTCAGGGCGACCCGGTGCTGCACCGGCTCGCGGGTGAGGATGCCGATGGAGTCCGCGACCGCCTGGATCTGCAAGGCCAGCAGCGGCAATACGCCGACCAGCATGATCACCGTGGTCAGTGCGCCGGCCCAGGTGCTGCGAAAACGGAAGGCGAACAGGTCGGCCAGCGACGACAGTTGGTAGGTGCGGGTGATTTTCAGGATCGGATAAAGCAGCACCGGCGCCAGCAGGAAGGCGCCGGAAACCCCGAGATAGCTGGAAAGAAAACCGTAACCGTACTGATAGGCCAGGCCGACCGTGCCGTAAAAGGCCCAGGCGCTGGCGTAGACCCCGAGGGACAGGGTGTAGGTCAGCGGGTGGCGGATGATCGAGCGCGGGATCATGCCGCGTTCGCTGACCCAGGCCACCCCGAACAGCACCAGCAGGTACGCGGCGCTGATCAGGATCATCTGGGTCAGGCTAAAGCTCATCGGCATCTTTTTGGCTCTGCAGGATGAAGGTCACGACGATCAGGATCAGCCAGAGCAGATACGGGCGATACCAGGCGCCCGTAGCATCGATCCACCAATCCATGATGGCGGGGGAGAACAGATAGATCCCCACTACCAACAGCAGGACCAAGCGATAGATGTACATCTCGGCCTCTCTTTATTGTGTGCGTGCCCGAAAACGTGCGGCGATGGTAACGGATGGGCGCCAACCTGCAAGGGGCGTCAGCGTATTTGCGCTTCGGGCACGCTCAGTGTGCGTGGGATCAGTAAAGCATCCCAGTGTTCGATGCCCCAGCTCAGCACTTCCCGAGGGCTGGCGTGGACCATTTCGCTGTCGGTTTTCTGCCCCAGGGCGCGCAAGGCACGCAACAGCAACGGTGTGGCCTGGTCCGCTGCCAGCGGCGGGGAGCGGTAGGACTTGCCCAGTTTATGCCCGTCCGGCTGGGTGATCAGCGGCACATGCAGGTAACGCGGCTGCGGCAGGCCGAGCAGTTCCTGCAGGTACAACTGGCGCGGGGTGGAGTCCAGCAGGTCGGCACCGCGCACGATATCGGTCACCCCTTGCCAGGCGTCGTCGAGCACCACCGCCAGTTGATAGGCGTAGAGACCGTCGCGGCGGCGGATCACGAAGTCGCCCACATCCCGCCCCAGATGCTGGCGGAATTCGCCCTGGACCCGGTCAGTGAAGCGATATTCCAGCTCCGGCACGCGCAAGCGGATGGCGGCGTCTTCCTGGCCGTGTCCGGCATTGCGGCACAGGCCCGGATAAATGCCGTGGTAGGGCTCCAGTTGCTTGCGCGAGCAGGTGCAGGCGTAAGCCAGGCCCTGGTTGAACAGGCGGTTGAGGACTTCGGCGTAGGCCGCGTGCCGGTCGCTCTGGCAGACCATTTCGCCGTCCCACTCGAAGCCGTAGCTTTCCAGGGCCTTGAGAATGGCCGCCTGGGCGCCAGGCTCTTCCCGAGGCGGATCGAGGTCTTCCATGCGCAGCAGCCAGCGGCCGCCGACGGCACGGGCATCGAGGTAGGAGGCCAGGGCGGCGACCAGCGAGCCGAAATGCAGGTGCCCGCTGGGGGTTGGGGCGAAGCGCCCGATGTAGGAAGAGGTTTGAGAGGCAGTCATGGAGAGGATGTTACTTCGTTCGATCCCAAGGTGACGATGGCGTCTGGAGGATCGCCATCGCGAGCAAGCTCGCTCCTACAGGGAGTGAGGCGTCAGAAACAAAAACGGAGCGTTCGCACGCTCCGTTTTTCATTCAAGCCAGCGATTATTTACCGACTTGTTTTTCCTTGATTTCCGCCAGGGTCTTGCAGTCGACACACATGTCGGCGGTAGGGCGGGCTTCCAGGCGGCGAATACCGATCTCGACGCCGCAGGATTCGCACCAGCCGTATTCTTCGTCTTCGATCAGTTGCAGCGTCTTGTCGATCTTCTTGATCAGCTTGCGCTCACGGTCGCGGGCGCGCAGTTCCAGGCTGAATTCTTCTTCCTGGCTGGCACGGTCGGCCGGATCGGGGAAGTTGGCTGCTTCGTCTTTCATGTGATCAACAGTGCGGTCGACTTCCTGCATCAAGTCCTGTTTCCACTTGTTCAGGATCTTGGTGAAGTGCTCGCGCATGGGCTTGCCCATGTACTCTTCGCCCGCGGTTTCAACATAGGGCTCGAAGCCGCTGATCGATTGATTCTGTTGCTTTGCTTGGGTGGGCATGAAATGGACCGCCTCTACTCATGTAATCCATTGCGCAGGATTGCTCCATCACCGACACCTGCCGGCCCTGCGACTGCAAGCGGGCGAACTTACCAGATCAAATCGGGCGGCGCTACTCCCGGTTGTCGAGCCCGCGTCTTGCGGTGCTTGCAAAGGTCGATGCCGCCTAGCCTGGTCTGTCCGGGGCCTGGTCAATTAATGATTTTAGCCAAGCCTGGGCCTGGCGTTCGTCTTCTTTATGGGGGGATGGCGGATACTCGAAGGCTTTGGGCTCTCCCTTGTCCCCGGGGTTGGGTAGAATCGGTTTTTTGCTCACTTCAATGAAGGAAGGCTAATGGCTCAGCCCTACAGTGCGCGCAGCCGCGCTATCGAACCTTTCCACGTGATGGCCCTGCTGGCCCGCGCCAATGAGCTGCAAGCGGCCGGGCACGATGTGATTCACCTGGAAATCGGTGAACCGGACTTCACCACGGCTGAGCCGATCATCAAGGCCGGGCAGGCCGCGCTGGAGGCGGGCAAGACCCGCTACACCGCCGCCCGCGGGATTCCCGAGCTGCGTACGGCCATCTCCGGTTTCTATCGGCAGCGTTACGGGCTGGACATCGACCCCGAGCGCATCATGATCACGCCCGGTGGTTCCGGTGCGTTGCTGCTGGCCAGCAGCCTGCTGGTCGACCCAGGCAAGCACTGGCTGCTGGCGGACCCGGGCTACCCCTGCAACCGGCACTTCCTGCGTCTGGTGGAAGGCGCTGCCCAACTGGTGCCGGTCGGGCCGGACGTGCGCTATCAACTGACGCCGGATCTGCTGGAGCGTTACTGGGATCAGGACAGCGTCGGCGCCCTGGTGGCGTCGCCGGCCAACCCGACCGGCACGCTGCTCACCCGTGACGAACTGGCGGGGCTGTCGGCCGCGGTAAAGGCGCGTAACGGCCATCTGGTGGTGGACGAGATCTACCATGGCCTGACCTACGGCAGCGATGCCGCCAGCGTGCTGGAAGTCGATGACAGCGCCTTTGTCCTGAATAGCTTTTCCAAATATTTCGGCATGACCGGCTGGCGCCTGGGGTGGCTGGTAGCGCCGCAGGCGGCGGTCGGCGAGTTGGAGAAGTTGGCGCAGAACCTCTATATCAGCGCCCCGAGCATGGCTCAGTACGCCGCGCTGGCCTGCTTCGAGCCGGACACCATCAGTATCCTGGAAGAGCGCCGCAACGAGTTTCAGCGGCGTCGCGACTTCCTCCTGCCAGCCCTGCGCGAGTTGGGTTTTGGCATCGCGGTGGAGCCGGAAGGGGCGTTCTACCTGTATGCCGATATCAGCGCCTTCGGCGGCGATGCCTTTGCCTTCTGCCGGCATTTCCTCGAAACCGAGCACATTGCCTTTACCCCAGGTCTGGATTTCGGTCGCCATCAGGCCGGGCACCATGTCCGGTTCGCCTACACCCAGAGCCTGCCGCGCCTGCAGGAAGCGGTGGAGCGGATTGCCCGTGGCCTGCGGAGCTGGCAAGGCTGATGCGTTTTCATCCTCCCCTCGAAGAAGGTCGCCTGGTCCGTCGTTACAAGCGTTTTCTCGCCGATATCGAGACCATTGGCGGCGAGTTGCTGACCATTCACTGCCCCAACACCGGTTCCATGTTCAATTGCATGGTCGAGGGCGGGCAGGTCTGGTTCAGTCGTTCCAATGACCCCAAGCGCAAATTGCCCGGGACCTGGGAAATCAGCGAAACGCCCCAGGGGCGGCTGGCTTGCGTCAACACGGCGCGGGCCAACACGCTAGTGGAAGAAGCCTTGCGCGCCGGAGTGATCGCTGAGCTGAACGGTTTTACCGCCCTCAAGCGTGAAGTGCCCTATGGCCAGGAAAACAGCCGGATCGATTTCCGCCTGGACTACCCGGACGGCCCGGCGTTCGTCGAAGTCAAAAGCGTCACCCTGGGCTTCGATGGTTCCGCGGTCGCGGCCTTTCCAGATGCGGTGACCCAGCGTGGCGCCAAGCACCTGCGGGAGCTGGCTTGTCTGGCGCGTGACGGTATCCGGGCGGTGCAGTTGTATTGCGTCAACCTGTCGGGTGTCGAGGCGGTGCGACCGGCCGAAGAGATCGATCCCGGTTACGCCGCTGCGCTGCGCGAGGCGGTGGCATCCGGGGTCGAGGTACTGGCTTACGGCGTGCGTTTGACCGCCGAGGAAGTGTGCATCGAGCGCCGTCTGGACGTATTGCTCAACGGCTAAAGCTGAACCCAGATGCCCTGGCTGTCTTCCTGGCAGGGGATGGCCGTCAGGGATTGCCCGGCACAGGGGCCAGCCACGCATTCACCGTTTTCGATCAAAAACAGCGCGCCGTGGGTGGCGCACTGGATCAGGCTGGCGCTTGGGTCGAGAAACTGATCGGACTGCCACTCCAGAGCGACCCCGCGATGGGGGCAGCGGTTGGTGTAGACGTAGACCTGTCGATCGCGACGCACCGCGAAAAGTGGCCGGCCTTCGAGGTTGAAACCTCGGCTGGAAGCCTCCGGCAGATCGCCAGGGGCGCAAAGAAACTTCATGTCTATCCTCGGTAACCAACAGCTCTGGGTTCAGGCTGTCACAGTTTTCCTGCGGGTGCTTGATGAAACATGTCTGTGCTTGACGGTCAAATGCAAACAATTATCAAATGGCTGCTTCGCCTGTGGGGCGCTTGCTCATTTCGATGCCTGGGTTGCAGGGCATGTCACATGTAAGGCTGCTTCCGTGGGCCCACTCTCTGAAGGAAATGCCTTTATGCGTTCGAGTGCCCGCGCAATCGCGCTCTGTGTCGGACTTCTGGCCAGCCATACCGCTGCGGCGGCCGAGTTACCACAACGCTGGGTGAGCGCCGGCGGCGCCTTGTCCGAATGGGTGAGCGCGCTGGGCGCCGAATCGAAGCTGGTGGGCGTGGACACCACCAGCCAGCATCCTGAATCCCTGAAGAAGCTGCCGAGCATCGGTTATCAGCGCCAGCTGTCGGCGGAAGGCATTCTCAGCCTGCGACCGCAGATTCTGGTGGGTACCGAAGAGATGGGGCCGCCGCCGGTGCTCTCGCAGGTGCGCAGCGCCGGGGTGCAGGTCGAGCTGTTCTCGGCCCAGGCCGACCTGCCGACCCTGCAGGGCAACCTGCAGCATCTGGGTAAGTTGCTGGGCAGTGAAGATAAGGCGACGCAGCTGTTCGAGCAATATAAGCAGCAGCTGGATCAGCAGCAGGCCTGGGTCATCCAGGCCCGGAAAAAGCAGGCGGCGCCGGGTGTGCTGCTATTGCTCGGGCATGCGGGTGGCAAACCTCTGATTGCCGGCAAGGACACCGCTGCCGACTGGCTGTTGCAGCAGGCGGGCGGACGCAATCTTGCTACCCATACGGGTTACAAACCCTTTTCCACGGAATCGTTGGCCGAACTCAACCCCGAGGTGCTGGTGTTTGCCGATCGCAGCCTGAGCGGCGAGGCGGCCCGTACCGCGTTGTTCAAGGAAAACCCGATCCTCGCCTCCAGCGGCGCGGCGAAGGCCGGCCGGGTCTTCGAAATTGATCCGACCTTGCTGGTGGGCGGCCTGGGGCCACGCCTGCCACAGAGCCTGAAAAGGTTGTCGGCCGATTTCTATCCTGCCGAGTCGGGCCAGGCCAGCACCGCCCAATGACCCCTTTGCTTAAACCCCGTGCTTTGTTCATTGGCCTGAGCCTGCTGTGTCTGTTGGCGATCTGGTTGTCCCTGGCGCTTGGGCCGGTCAGCCTGCCGCTGCTCGACACTCTGCGCGCCGCTTTGCGTTTGCTGGGTTTGCCCATCGAGGGGCAGGGGCTGGAGCAGGCCGAACTGATCCTCGGGCAGATTCGTCTGCCTCGCACCTTGCTGGGGCTGGCGGTAGGGGGCGTGCTGGCCCTGTCCGGCGTGGCCATGCAAGGGCTGTTTCGCAATCCCTTGGCTGACCCGGGGCTGGTAGGTGTCTCGAGTGGCGCGGCGCTGGGCGCAGCCTTTGCCATCGTCGGTGGTGCGCTGCTGGGTGGCGTGCCGGAAGCGGTCGGCCCTTATCTGTTGTCGTTCTGTGCCTTTCTCGGTGGCCTGGTGGTGGCGTGGCTGGTCTACCGCCTGGGGCGGCGCAATGGCCAGACCCATGTGGCGACCATGCTGCTGGCGGGGATTGCGTTGACGGCGCTGGCCAGCTCGGCGGTGGGCCTGTTCACCTACCTGGCCGACGATGCGACCCTGCGCACCCTGACGTTCTGGAACCTGGGCAGTCTCAACGGCGCCAGTTATTCGAGATTGTGGCCATTGCTGCTGGTCAGCGCGGCCGTGGCATTGTGGCTGCCGCGCCGGGCCAAGGCTTTGAATGCCCTGCTGCTGGGCGAGTCCGAGGCCGGTCACCTGGGGATCGATGTCGAGCGGCTGAAGCGGGAGTTGGTGTTCTGTACCGCGCTGGGGGTCGGCGCGGCTGTCGCCGCTGCCGGGCTGATCGGCTTTGTCGGGCTGGTGGTGCCTCATCTGGTGCGCCTGCTGTCGGGGCCTGACCACCGGACCCTGTTGCCAGCGTCGATACTGGCCGGCGCCAGCCTGCTGTTGCTGGCGGATCTGGTGGCGCGCCTGGCGCTGGCGCCTGCGGAGTTGCCGATTGGCATCGTGACCGCCTTTATCGGTGCGCCGTTCTTTCTGTTTCTGTTATTGCGAGGGCGCGCCTGATGCTACGAGCGGAAAATCTGACGGTGCGCCGTGGCAGGAAAACCGTGCTGGAGGGGATCGACCTTGAGCTCAAGCCCGGTGAGGTGCTGGGAGTGCTGGGCCCCAATGGCGCAGGTAAAAGCACCTTGCTGGCGGCCTTGTGCGGCGAGCTGAAACCCGACCATGGCCAGGTCTGGCTTGACCAGCGCGAGCTCTCCAGATGGGACGGTGGGCAAAAGGCGCAAAGGCTGGCGGTGCTGCCGCAAAGTTCGACGCTCGAGTTCGCCTTTCGGGTCGAAGAGGTTGTCGGCCTGGGACGCCTGCCTTATCAAAGCGGCCGGGCACGGGATGACGAGATCGTCATGCAGGCCCTGCAAGCGGCGGATGCCGGGCATCTGCACGGTCGCAGCTACGTGGCCTTGTCGGGTGGCGAACGTCAGCGCGTGCACCTGGCCCGGGTGTTGGCGCAGCTATGGCCGGGCGCGGTCGGCCAGACCCTGTTGCTCGACGAGCCGACCTCGGCCCTCGACCCCTTGCATCAACATGTCACGTTGCAGGCCATTCGCGAGTTTGCCGATCGTGGGGTCGCGGTCCTGGTGATCCTGCATGATCTGAACCTCGCCGCGCGATATTGTGATCGCCTGTTGCTGCTCGAAGGCGGGCGGCCTCACTCGCTGGACAGTCCGGCGCAGGTGCTGCGGCCCGAACCGCTCAAGGCGGTGTTCGGACTGGAGGTACTGGTGCAGGCGCATCCCGAGCGGGGCCACCCTTTGATCATCGCCCGCTGAGGCGATTCGCGGAGACGCCAGATGCGTGTGTTATTGATCCTGGGTGTGTTGCTGCTGGGCGCCTGCCAGGGCGTGCCGGTCATGCCTGAACCCCCAGTCCAGGCTGAAAGCGGGGCGATTCAGGATCTGCGCAGAGGAAAGCTCCTGACTCCAGAGGAGCTGGTCGCTCGTCTGTCCCGGGCGCCGCGGGTGATTGTCGGTGAGCAGCATGACCATCCCGAACATCATGCCTTGCAGTTGTGGTTGCTGCGGGCGATGGCGACCCAGCGCGCGCAAGGTAGCCTGTTGTTGGAAATGCTCACGCCGGACCAGCAACCGCGAGTCGATTCGCTTCGTCAGCACCAGGCGGCGCAGGACTTGCCCGATGATTTGCCTGGCGCTCTGGCCTGGTCGCCGGGGTGGGACTGGGCGCTGTACGGACCTATCGTGCGCTATGCGTTGCTCCAGCCTTATCCGTTGCTGGCCGCCAATCTGGATAACTCCGAAGTTCGTAATATCTATCGCCAGGCACCAGCCTTGAGTGGCGAGCACTCGAATGCCGCGTCGGTGCGCAACGAGCTATTGCAGCAGGTTCGTGACTCCCATTGTGGGCTGCTGCCCGAAAGCCAGATGCCGGCGATGCTGGCGGTGCAGCAGCAACGTGATCGACGCATGGCCGAGCGCTTGCTGGCGGCACCGACTCCAGTGCTGCTTTTTGCCGGGGCCTTTCATGCGCGCAAGGATGTCGGGGTACTGGTTCACCTGCAGGACCTCGATGCATCGGACGGCACCGTGGTGCTGATGCTGGCGCAGAAGGGTACACAGGTATCGCCGCGAAACGCGGATTACGTGTGGTACAGCACACGGCTGCCGGAGAAGGATTACTGCGCCCAGATGCGCCAGTAAGTGGATGGCTTTTTTAGACAAAAAAAGACCCGGCAAGAGCCGGGTCAAATAACCGTGATTAGCCTGATGAGGAGATAATCTGAGAGTCCGAACCACTGGTCTTCCAGGTTATCGACTGATCTCGCGACCAGTTGTGATAATCATAACGATTCTCATTTCCAAGTCAACAAAGTTTTTCCTGTTTCTGCGAATTCCGCCAAACGCTCGTTTGGATTTCCCGTAAATACGGGGCTTTAAGGGTTGGCGCTCAGGCTGTGCAGACGGCTGACTTCCTTGTTCAACAGGTCGATTCGCCGCGCCATGCTTTCGATCAGGCTATGGGCGATACGTGGATTGCTCTGAGTCAGGCTGAGAAACTGGCTCTTGGGGATCAGCATCAGGGTGCATGGCTCGCTGGCAATCACACTGGCGTTGCGTTTCTCCCCGGTGAAAACAGCCATCGCACCAAAGATCTCGTCCTTGGGCACGTCTCCGACCTTGTGTCCGTCGACAAAGGCTTCGGCGTGCCCTTCGATAATGACGAACACATGATCGGCGTCATCGCCCTGGCGAATCAGCACCTCGCCCTTGGCCACACGTTGAAAACCGTTGCTGTTACGCAACTCGGGTTGCTGGAGGCGGGCAATGGCATCGGAGAGCAGGGCGGTTTGTCCGATCAGGTACTGCAGAAACAGTTCGGAACGCTGTTCGTCGGCATACAGGTGCTGGAACACCGCGGAACGCTGATAGGGGATCAGGCTCAACGGTTGATCGCTGCTGAGTTGCCAGCGCGGCAGCTCCGCTCCTCGGCGCAGCCCGAGCAGATCACCTTCATGCAGATAAAACAGTGGGCGCTCATCGATGCTGGCTTGTACCTGGCCGCTTTCGAGCAAGAACAGCTGGCTGTCGGCAAGGCTGCTGGAGAGGTCCTTGGAAGGGGCCACTTCCAACACGTCGCCGGACGGTAGCAGGCCTTCCAGCAGGCGCGGCGGGATGCTCTGCAGCCGATTGATCAAGGCGTCGGCATAAGCCGGTTGTTCCCCCAGTAAATACATAAGAAACCTGCCAGGTCAGTTCTTGTGGCGTGTAGAAATGGCGTCCAGCTGTTTGTTGAGTGCTTCCTTGCGTTCTGCCGGAATGTCGTTCCAGTGCACATCCATCAGCGCGCCTTCGATGGCATACAACAGTACCTTCGAGGCTCGAAACCCTCGGGTCCGCACGGCCCGATAGGCATCCACCGCCCCCAGGCGGCGCAAGTCCGAAGCGCTATGGATGCCCACCGCATGCAGCCATTGTGCCGACGTCTTGCCAAGGTTCTTCAGGTGTTGCAATTCATCATTCATCAAGCCTCCTTGCGACGGCCGAATGGTGCGTGGGCAAGTCTCAAAGGAGTGTAGCGCTCAGTAGGAAAAGCGCTGTTCTTTGGTCGGTTTTGGCGCAAAAGCTTCTAAGGCGACAGAGGAAAGTACGTCAGAAGCAGAGGAAAAGGGGGGAGGGAGCAGGCCAAGTCCAGCGTAAGGCAGAGGGCGCCGGACCTCGGAGCAAAAGGGGCTATTACTTGGTGCGGTAGCGCAGACGAGTGCCGAAGTTGACGGACATCAGGATTTCATCGGCGGTCAGTTCGGGCGGGAAGTAGGCGCCGGAGATCTGCGCATGGGCCAGGCTGGCGCCTTCCATGGAAGAGTTGCGCAGGTCGAGGCCGCGCAGGTCGGCAGAACGGAAATAGGCGTCGGTGAAGTCGATGCCGTCGGCGTTCAACTCGCGCAAGTCGAGGCCGCGAAAATCGCCGCCGCGCATGTCGACAGGCTGATTTTTCGGGCGTTCCCGATTGAAGCCGTCGATGTCGTCTTTGTGCAGCAAAGCGTAAAGGGGGGTGTCGAGAAGTGTGGGCTGACTCATGGGGGCGTCCCTGCTGGAATTATGACGCCAGTATAGTGCCACTAATCTCAGCCGTGAAATCTTTGCGGTTTCACGGCTGAAATAGTTGATTACAGACCTGGGAGGCGCTGGCGAATGTTCGCTACCAGGGTGTCGAGGCTCCCGCTTTCATTGGTCTCGACGCGCTTGCTGCGCAGCACCTCTTCGGCGCTCAGGGCTTCGCGATTGGCTTGCTGCTGTTCGATCACGGCCAGGGTCGCGTCCGACGGGTCGTTGCGATCGGCCTGGCGTTGCGCCAGCCAGCTGGCGATGACGGCCTGCGGGGCATTGCAGTCGATGATCAGGCAAGGGGTGCCAGTCGCTTCGGCAACCTTGGCCGCGGCATCACGCTGGTCGCGCTTGAGGTAGGTGGCGTCGATGGCCACCGGGAAACCGGCGCGCAGGACGATGCCGGCCAGTTCATGCAGGCGGTCATAGGTCGCGGTGTTGGCCTGGGCATCATAAATGCCGACATTCGGGTCGTTCTGTACCTGCTGCTCGCCGAACAGGCGTTTGCGCTCGACATCGGAGCGCAGGCGAACGGCGCCCAAAGCTTCTACCAGGCGCATGGCCACATGGCTTTTGCCAACGGCGGAAACACCAGAAGTAATCGCCAGGAAGCGCGATGGAATGGTGCTGTAGCTCTCTGCCAGGTTGGCGTAGTTGCGGTATTGGCGCAGGGCTGTGGCGCGCTGCATCGGGCTGGCGTCGGCCGGCATGCTGAACAGGGCGACCTTGGCCCGTACCAAGGCGCGGTAGGCTTTGTAGAAATTCAACAACTCCAGGCCCTGATAGTCACCGGTCTGTTCCAGGTACTGGCTGATGAAGCGGCGTGCCAGGCACTTCAGGCCGCGGTCTTCCAGGTCCATGGCGAGGAAGCCGGCGTCGGCATAGACGTCAGTGAAACGGAACGGTTCGTTGAACTCGATGCAATCGAAGATCACCACCTTGCCGTCGATAAGTGTCGCATTGCCCAGATGAATGTCGCCGTGGCATTCGCGGATGAAGCCTTCGGCCTTGCGCTGGGCAAGGAGTGGCTTGAGGCGTTCGAAGCTGCTTTCGGCCCAGGCTTGCAGGGCTTCGAGCTGTTGCAGGTCGGCCTTGTCGCTGAGGAACGGGCGGATTTGTTCGAAGTTCTGACGCACCGGTTCCATTACGCTTTCCGGGGTGCCGGCTACGTGGGCCGCGGGAACTCGCGGGGCGTCGAGGTGGAACCTGGCAATCTGCCGGGCCATTTCGTCGATGTGCGCAGTGGTCAGTTCGCCATTGGCTTGCAGTGTGCTGAGCAGCTGGCTTTGCGGGAACTGGCGCATTTTCAGCGCGTATTCGATGATCGGGCCGTCACCCGCGATCTGCGGCTCTTCGGCACTGCCGGTGATCGGCAACACTTCCAGATACAAATCATCGGTCAGGCGCTGGTTGAGACGCAGCTCTTCGCCGCAGAAGTGCCCGCGTGCTTCAAGGCCGGTGAAGTCGAGAAAACCGAAGTTGACCGGCTTTTTCAGCTTATAGGCATAGGGACCGGTGAGCAGGACCCAGGAAATATGGGTCTCGATGACCTGGAATCCGTCTACGGGATGCGGGTAGAGGGCCGGGTTTTGCAGGGCGGCGATCAGGGATTGGCTCACAGGCGATCCTTCAGAGTCGGGGAAAATTCAAGGGCGTCATTATGGCCGCTGACAGGGCTAACGCAAACCTCGGGCGGCTCCTGTTGACTATGAATAAAGTGCGTATAATCCGCCGCCATGACTCGTACTCGATCCCCCCGTTCCGCTAAAAAACGTCCGTCTAGTGGCCCGCGCCCCTGGCTGGGCTGGGCCTTGAAGCTCGGTCTGGTCGCTCTGGTGGTGCTCGCCGGCTTTGCGGTTTATCTCGATGCCGTGGTCCAGGAGAAGTTTTCCGGCAAGCGCTGGACCATTCCGGCCAAGGTCTATGCGCGCCCGCTGGAGCTGTTCGTCGGACAGAAGCTCAGCAAGGACGATTTCCTCACCGAACTCGACGCACTTGGCTATCGCCGCGAAAGCGTGGTCAACGGCCCTGGTGCTGCATCTGTCAGTGGTAACACCGTTGAACTCAATACCCGCGGTTTCCAGTTCTATGAGGGTATGGAGCAGGCACAACCGGTGCGGGTGCGTTTTTCCGGCGACTACGTGGCCGAGTTGTCAGGCAGCAAAGGCTCGAAACTGGCCGTGGTACGCCTGGAGCCGCTGCTGATCGGTGGCCTGTATCCGAAGAACCTCGAAGACCGGATCCTGATCAAGATCGACCAGGTGCCTCCTTATCTGCTGGAAACCCTGGTGGCGGTCGAGGACCGGGATTTCTATAGCCACTTTGGCGTGTCGCCCAAGTCGATTGCGCGGGCGGTGTGGGTCAACACTTCGTCCGGCGCCATGCGCCAGGGCGGCAGTACCCTGACCCAGCAGTTGGTCAAGAACTTCTACCTGACCAACGAGCGCAGCCTGAGCCGCAAGCTCACCGAAGCGATGATGGCTCTGCTGCTTGAGCTGCATTACGACAAGCGCGAGATCCTCGAGGCGTACCTCAACGAAGTCTTCATCGGTCAGGACGGCCAGCGTGCGGTGCACGGTTTCGGCCTGGCCAGCCAGTTCTTCTTCAGCCAGCCGCTGGCCGAACTGAAGTTGCATCAGATCGCCTTGCTGGTGGGGATGGTCAAGGGGCCGTCCTATTACAACCCGCGTCGTTATCCGGAACGCGCGCTGGAGCGGCGTAACCTGGTACTCGATCTGCTGGCGCAACAGGGTGTGGCGACGCCGGAGCAGGTTGAAGCGGCGAAGAAAATGCCCCTGGGCGTGACCAAGCGTGGCAGCCTGGCGGACAGCTCGTTCCCCGGCTTCCTGGACCTGGTGAAGCGTCAGTTGCGTGAGGATTACCGCGACGAAGACTTGACCGAGGAAGGCCTGCGGATTTTCACCAGCTTCGACCCGATTCTGCAGATGAAGGCCGAGGCTTCGGTCAGTGACACTTTCAAGCGTCTGGCCGGACGCAAGGGATCGGATGAAGTCGAAGCGGCAATGGTGGTGACCAACCCGGAAACCGGCGAAGTCCAGGCCATGATCGGCAGCCGCCAGGCCGGTTTTGCCGGTTTCAACCGGGCGCTGGATGCGGTGCGGCCGATCGGCTCCCTGATCAAGCCCGCGGTTTACCTGACGGCGCTGGAGAAACCCAGCCAGTACACCCTGACCAGTTGGCTCTCCGATGAGGCCTTCTCGGTGAAAGGCGGCGACGGGCAAGTGTGGAAGCCCCAGAACTACGACCGTCGCTCCCACGGCACGGTCTTCCTTTATCAGGGGCTGGCCCATTCCTATAACCTGTCGACCGCGCGCCTGGGCCTGGAAGTCGGTGTGCCGAACGTGCTGAAAACCCTGGGGCGCCTTGGCGTCACCCGCGAATTCCCGGCGTTCCCTTCGATGCTGCTGGGGGCGGGGGGCTTGAGCCCGATGGAAGTCGCGACCATGTACCAGACCCTGGCCAACGGCGGTTTCAATACCCCGATGCGCGGGATCCGTAGCGTGCTGACCGCTGAGGGCGAACCGCTGAAGCGTTATCCGTTCCAGATCCAGCAACGTTTCGACCCGGGGTCGATCTACCTGATCCAGAGCGCGATGCAGCGCGTCATGCGCGAAGGTACCGGCAGCTCGGTCTACAACGTGTTGCCGCGTTCCCTGGCGCTGGCGGGCAAGACCGGTACCAGTAACGATTCCCGCGACAGCTGGTTCGCCGGTTTCAGCCAGGATCTGTTGGCGGTGGTCTGGCTGGGGCGTGATGACAACGGCAAGACACCGTTCACCGGCGCTACCGGCGCGCTGCAGGTCTGGACCAGTTTCATGCGCAAGGCCGACCCGCTGCCATTGGATATGCCGCAACCGGATAACGTGGTGCAGGCCTGGGTCGACTCGCGGACCGGGCAAGGCTCCGATGTCAACTGTCCGGGGGCGGTACAGATGCCGTATATTCGTGGCAGTGAACCCCCTCCCGGTCCAGCCTGTGGCGTCGATATCCCGGCGCCCGTTGAGTCGGTGATGGATTGGGTCAAGGGCTGGATGAATTAAGCGAAGAGGGTTTGACGTGAACAAGTGGTGGATTCCAGCTATTACAGCTCTGGCTTTGCTCAATGGTTGCGCCAGCGTGCAGCGTGGCTCGATTCCGGTGGTGGACTCCGGTACCGCCGTGTCCAACAGTGAGCGCATATCGGCAAACGGTGGCTTCCGCAAGACGACAGTCAAGCGTCCGGCCCAGGCACAGACTCAAAGTATTCCGCAGGACTCGGGCGTGGTGGTGATGGTGCCGGGCGGGGCTGCGGCCACTGCCGCGCCAATCAGCAGCGCGCCGATTACCCCGGGCCCGATCACCCCAGGGCCTATCGATACCTCACCGATCCAATCCGCGCCGATCAATCAGGGCAGCTACAGCCTGCCACCGACGCCGAGCGGAGTGCCTTCGGCCAGCTCTGGCGGGCTGTCCGCCGATGAGCAGCTGGACGGTCCAGTGCTGGCGCTGTTGACCACCGCTCAGCAGCAACAGGCGAGTGGCGATCTGAACGGCGCTTCCTCCAGCCTCGAGCGCGCCCAGCGTGTAGCGCCGCGTGAGCCGCAGGTGTTGTATCGCCTGGCCCAGGTACGCATGGCCCAGGGCGATGCCGCGCAGGCTGAACAGTTTGCCCGTCGCGGCCTGAGCTTCGCCAACGGTCGTCCGGACCTGCAGGCCAGCCTGTGGGCGCTGATCGCCCAGGCGCGCGAGAAGCAGGGCGATGCCGCCGGTGCCGCTCAGGCTCGGCAAAAAGCCAAGGTATCGCTGTGATGGACGCGCGTTTTCCAAAGATTGCCGAGCAGTTGCTGTTGATCGAGCGTGAGTTGCGGCTGCAGGGCCTGTGGGATGACACCCCACCGAGCGCCGAGGCCCTGGCCAGCGTCGAGCCTTTTGCCGTGGACACGCTGGAGTTCGAGCAGTGGCTGCAATGGATCTTCCTGCCGCGGATGAAGGTGATTCTTGAGCAGGATCTGCCTCTGCCCAGCGCTTCGGGGATCCAGGAAATGGCCGAGGTGGTGTTCGCCGGTCGTTCGATGCAGGGACGGGATCTTCAGTTGCAGATCCTGCTCAAAGAGTTCGACCAACTGATAGTCACTACCCGCTGAAACCTCTGCAGCCACTGCCTAGCGGCAGTGGTTGTCTATCGCCTTCTGCGTTTCCAGGATGCGCTGCTGACGTTGTTCCTCGGTCAGGCGGCGCATTCCCCCCTCGATGTTCTCGCTCAGGCGTGGGTTGTTCTGCAACTGCGCCAGGCTGGCCCGTGCCTGTGTGCAAAAACGCCTGCGCTCGGCTTCCTGCCTGGCGAGCTGTTGCTTGGCCTGGTTATCCATGATCTGTTGCTGGGTGTCCGGCTTGTCGGGTGGCAGCGTACGGGGCGCACCTTTCGGGTTTTTCGGTAGGCTGATGGCGGTGCTGGCCACGCCTTGGGGTGGCTGGGCGTCGAAATGGGTGACTCCCTGGGCGTCGACCCATTTGTAAATCTGCCCGGCCTGGCATGGGAGACTCATGGCGAGCAGCAGGCCAGCGGTCATGGCGAAGGTTCGCATTTTTGAATTCCTTATCCAGGATTGCGCAATTGAAGCGCAGGCACTCGAGGTTTACAGGTTTTTTCTTGCGTTCTCATGCGCTTAGTTCGAATAAAGCACATTGACGTCTTGACTTGCAGAGGGCGAAACAGAAGAATCCAAAGTCCGCTGTAGAGGGACTGCCAGAAGCAGACCCACTCGGCAGAACATGAGGCGCACATCCGCGCCGACCTGCTACACCCGCAACGCGTTACCTCGCGCTGGGTGGGAAAACCCCGCAACACTTGGGGCACTCCCAATACTTGCTCAGTCAGTGCTGACGTAGTCGGCGACCACCGTCGCTCATGCTCTGCCGAGAAGTAAACCTATTAAGACCCGTCCCCTTTCAAGAGGGCGGTATTCTGGCGTTTTAGAGGTGAACAACGTGGAGCTTTTATCTGGCGGTGAGATGCTCGTCCGCTTTTTGCGTGACGAAGGCGTCAAATATATCTATGGGTACCCGGGTGGTGCTCTCCTTCATGTTTACGATGCCCTGTTCAAAGAACCGGAAGTGACCCACATCCTGGTTCGTCACGAGCAAGCGGCTACCCATATGGCTGACGGCTACGCCCGTGCCACCGGCAAAGCCGGCGTGGTACTGGTGACTTCCGGCCCTGGCGCGACCAATGCCATCACCGGTATCGCCACTGCCTATATGGACTCCATTCCAATGGTGATCATTTCCGGTCAGGTGCCTAGCACCATGGTCGGTACCGACGCGTTCCAGGAAACCGACATGATCGGTATCTCCCGGCCGATCGTGAAGCACAGCTTCATGATCAAGCACGCTTCGGAAATCCCGGAAGTCATGAAGAAGGCGTTCTACCTGGCGCAATCCGGTCGTCCGGGTCCAGTCGTGGTCGATGTCCCCAAGGACATGACCAATCCGGCTGAAAAGTTCGAATACGTTTTCCCTAAAAAAGCGAAGCTGCGCTCCTATAGCCCGGCTGTTCGTGGTCACTCCGGGCAAATCCGCAAGGCGGCAGAAATGCTCCTGGCGGCCAAGCGTCCTGTGCTGTACGCAGGCGGCGGCGTGATCCTCGGTGGCGGCTCCGCGCCGCTGACCGAACTGGCACAAATGCTCAACCTGCCGGTCACCAATACCCTGATGGGCTTGGGTGCCTACCCTGGCACCGATCGTCAGTTCGTCGGCATGCTCGGCATGCACGGCAGCTACACCGCCAACCTGACCATGCACCATGCCGACGTGATCCTGGCAGTCGGCGCGCGTTTCGACGACCGTGTCATCAACGGCCCGGCGAAATTCTGCCCGAACGCCAAGATCATCCATGTCGACATCGACCCGGCGTCCATCTCCAAGACCATCAAGGCAGACGTGCCGATCGTGGGTCCGGTAGAGAGCGTCCTGACCGAAATGGTCGCGGCCCTCAAGGAAATCGGCGAAACCCCGAACAAGGACACAGTCGCCAGCTGGTGGAAGCAGATCGAGGAGTGGCGCGGTGATCGTGGCCTGTTCCCTTACGACAAGGGCGACGGCAGCATCATCAAGCCGCAGACCGTGATCGAGACCCTCTGCGAAGTGACCAAGGGCGACGCCTATGTGACCTCCGACGTGGGCCAGCACCAGATGTTCGCGGCGCAGTACTACCGGTTCAACAAGCCCAATCGCTGGATCAACTCCGGTGGCCTGGGCACGATGGGCTTTGGTTTCCCTGCGGCCATGGGCGTCAAGTTGAGTTTCCCTGATGCTGACGTTGCCTGTGTAACGGGCGAGGGCAGTATCCAGATGAACATTCAGGAACTGTCGACCTGCCTGCAGTACGACCTGCCGGTCAAGATCATCAACCTGAACAACGGTGCGCTGGGCATGGTGCGTCAGTGGCAGGACATGAACTACGGTAGCCGTCACTCGCACTCCTACATGGAATCGCTGCCTGATTTCGTCAAGCTGGCCGAGGCCTATGGGCACGTGGGCATTCGCATCACGGACCTGAAGGATCTGAAGCCGAAGATGGAAGAGGCGTTCGCCATGAAAGATCGTCTGGTGTTCCTCGACATTCAGGTCGATACCAGCGAGCACGTCTACCCGATGCAGATCAAAGACGGCTCCATGCGCGATATGTGGCTGAGCAAGACGGAGCGTACTTAATCATGCGGCACATTATCTCCTTGCTTCTGGAAAACGAACCGGGCGCCTTGTCTCGTGTGGTTGGCCTGTTTTCGCAGCGCAACTACAACATCGAAAGCCTGACCGTGGCGCCGACCGAGGACCCGACCCTGTCGCGTCTGACGCTGACCACCGTGGGGCACGATGAAATCATCGAGCAGATCACCAAGAACCTGAACAAGCTGGTTGAAGTGGTCAAGCTGGTCGACCTGTCGGAAAGCGCTCACATCGAGCGCGAGCTGATGCTGGTCAAGGTCAAGGCCACCGGCGCCCAGCGCGCCGAGGTCAAGCGCACCACCGATATTTACCGTGGGCAGATCGTCGACGTCAGTGCCAGCGTGTATACCGTTCAATTGACCGGTACCAGCGACAAGCTCGACAGTTTCATCCAGTCGATCGGCACCGCCTCGATTCTGGAAACCGTACGCAGTGGCGTCACCGGCATTGCCCGTGGCGATAAAGTACTCAGCATCTAACTCAAATTAGCGAACGGCCTGAACGGCCTGATATAGGGGAAATTCATGAAAGTTTTCTACGATAAAGACTGCGACCTCTCGATCATCCAGGGCAAGAAAGTTGCCATCATCGGTTACGGCTCCCAGGGCCATGCTCAAGCGTGCAACCTGAAAGACTCCGGCGTCGACGTGACCGTTGGCCTGCGTAAAGGCTCGGCTACCGTTGCCAAGGCTGAAGCTCATGGCCTGAAAGTGACCGACGTTGCCGCGGCCGTTGCCGGTGCCGACCTGGTCATGATCCTGACCCCGGACGAGTTCCAGTCCCAGCTGTACAAGAACGAAATCGAGCCGAACATCAAGAAGGGCGCTACCCTGGCCTTCTCCCACGGCTTCGCGATCCACTACAACCAGGTTGTTCCGCGTGCCGACCTCGACGTGATCATGATCGCGCCGAAGGCTCCAGGCCACACCGTACGTTCCGAATTCGTCAAGGGCGGCGGTATTCCTGACCTGATCGCTATCTACCAGGACGCTTCCGGCAACGCCAAGAACGTTGCTCTGTCCTACGCCGCTGGCGTGGGCGGCGGCCGTACCGGCATTATCGAGACCACCTTCAAGGACGAGACTGAAACCGACCTGTTCGGCGAGCAGGCTGTTCTGTGTGGCGGTACCGTCGAGTTGGTCAAGGCCGGTTTCGAAACCCTGGTCGAAGCTGGCTACGCGCCGGAAATGGCCTACTTCGAATGCCTGCACGAACTGAAGCTGATCGTTGACCTCATGTACGAAGGCGGTATCGCCAACATGAACTACTCGATCTCCAACAACGCCGAATACGGCGAGTACGTGACCGGCCCTGAAGTGATCAACGCCGAATCCCGTCAGGCCATGCGCAACGCTCTGAAGCGCATCCAGGACGGCGAATACGCCAAGATGTTCATCAGCGAAGGTGCTACCGGCTACCCATCGATGACCGCCAAGCGTCGTAACAACGCTGCTCACGGTATCGAAATCATCGGCGAGCAACTGCGCTCGATGATGCCGTGGATCGGTGCCAACAAGATCGTCGACAAAGCCAAGAACTAAGTTCGAGTCTTGTCAGGGAAAACGCGGCCTAGGCCGCGTTTTTTCGTTTGGATAGGCAGGTTCTGGTATAAAGCTGGATCCTTTGTGGTCCAATCGTGGCCCTGGGTATCGTCGAAACTTTTCACACCGTTGCAAGGTAATGTCCATGAGCGAACGTCCCGAAGAGCCAAACCAGGCCTCTGACGCCGATAGCCTGCTACCCATCGATGAGCATGTCGAAGAGGGGCATGACGCTGAAGGCCGTAAAGTCCGGCATCGTGGTATCTATCTGCTGCCGAACCTCTTCACCACCGCGAATCTGTTCGCCGGTTTCTACTCGATCATCAATTCCATGAGTGCCCAGAGCGCATTGAGCGCCGGGGACGCGGCAGGGGCGAGCAAGTATTTCGCGTTCGCGGCCATCGCGATCTTTGTCGCCATGGTGCTCGATGGCCTGGACGGGCGCGTAGCCCGCATGACCAATACCCAGAGTGCTTTTGGCGCTGAGTATGACTCGTTGTCCGACATGGTTGCCTTCGGCGTTGCGCCTGCCTTGCTGGCATTCGGTTGGGCGCTGGGCGACATGGGCAAGGTCGGCTGGATGGTCGCCTTCATCTATGTGGCTGGCGCGGCTTTGCGTCTGGCCCGTTTCAACACCCAGGTGGGGACTGCCGACAAGCGTTACTTCATTGGCCTGGCCAGTCCGGCGGCGGCGGGTGTGGTGGCCGGTATTGTCTGGGCATTCAGCGATTACGGTATCCAGGGTTCGAAGATGTCGTTCCTGGTGGCGCTGATGGTGGCGGCGGCCGGCATGCTGATGGTCAGCAACATCAAGTACAACAGCTTCAAGGAGCTGGATCTGAAGGGACGTGTACCTTTCGTGGCGATCCTGGCGGTGGTTCTGGTGTTCGCCGTGGTCTTCAGCGATCCGCCGCGGATTCTGCTGCTGGTTTTCCTCGCCTACGCAGCCTCTGGTCCGATTCAGTACTTGTTGCACCTTCGTCGACGCAAAACGTTGCCTTAATGTAATTTCCCCCATACTCCGCAGTCTATTGGTGCATCAGTCCTCCAATGCTGCGGAGTTGCCATGTTGATCAAAGTCCCCAAGTCGTCTGACTGCAAAGAGTCGGACGTCACGCCTGAATCCCTTTATGTCTCTCGTCGTAGCCTGTTGGGCGGGGCCATTGCCGGTCTGGCTGCCTGTGCGCTGCCGCGCTGGGCCAGCGCCGAAGACGCTGGGCGCTATCCAGGTGTCGAGCCTGGCAGGGCGCCGTCATGGTTTGCGCAAAAACTGCCCGCGACCAAATGGCAGGCGGTCAACGTCAAGGACGAGGCGATCACTCCGTTCAAGGATGCCACCCACTACAACAACTTCTATGAGTTCGGCGCAGACAAGGGCGATCCGGCTGCCAATGCCGGCGCGCTGAAAACCGAGCCCTGGAGCGTGGTGGTGGACGGGGAGGTGGGTAAGCCGGGGCGTTATGCGCTGGAAGACTTCATGAAGCCTTATCAGTTGGAAGAGCGGATCTATCGGCTGCGTTGCGTCGAGGCCTGGTCCATGGTGATTCCCTGGATCGGTTTCCCGATTTCCGAGTTGCTCAAGCAGGTCGAGCCAACTTCGAAGGCCAAATACATCCGCTTCGAAACCCTTCAGGACCCTAAAAGCATGCCCGGTCAGCGTTCGGGTTTTGCTCTGATCGACTGGCCTTATGTAGAAGGCCTGCGTCTGGATGAGGCGATGCACCCGTTGGCGATTCTTGCCGTGGGGATGTATGGGCGCGAGTTGCCTAACCAGAACGGCGCGCCGTTGCGTTTGGTGGTGCCGTGGAAGTATGGCTTCAAGAGCATCAAGTCGATTGTGCGCATCAGTCTGGTGGAGGAACAGCCGAAAACCACCTGGCAAAGCATTGCTGCCAATGAGTACGGTTTTTACGCGAACGTGAATCCTACGGTTGATCATCCTCGCTGGACTCAGGCGCGTGAGCGTAGGCTGCCCAGCGGCCTGTTCAGTCCCAATGTGCGTGAGACGCAGATGTTCAACGGTTACGCGGATGAAGTCGCTTCTTTATATACCGGCCTGGATCTGCGGAAGAATTACTGATGCGCTACCCACTCTGGCGCCTTGGCGTCTTCATCGTTGCGGCTATCTGGCCTTTGCTCTGGTTGTACCAGGCTTGGGCCTCAGCGCTCGGACCCGATCCGGGAAAAGTGCTGGTCGATCGTCTGGGGCTGGGGACGCTGATCTTTTTGCTGATCACTCTGAGTATGACCCCCCTGCAGAAACTGACGGGCTGGGCGGGATGGATCGCGGTACGACGACAGCTCGGTTTGTGGTGCTTTGCTTATGTGGTGCTGCATTTAAGTGCCTACGCCGTATTTATCCTCGGGCTCGACTGGTCGCAGCTGGGGGTGGAGTTACGTAAGCGGCCCTACATTATTGTTGGAAGTCTGGGCTTCCTCGGATTACTGGCCTTGGCGGTGACTTCCAATAGATACAGTCAACGTCGTCTGGGCAGTCGTTGGAAGAAACTGCATCGGTTGGTCTATCTCATTCTTGGGCTGGGTTTACTGCATATGCTCTGGATCGTTCGGGCCGATCTTAAAGAATGGGCTATCTATGCTTCTATCGGAGCATTGTTATTACTGTTGCGGGTACCGCCGGTGACACGTCGAATCCCCCGTTTAATGGTGAAAAAACCATCTTCTGCAACAAAAGCGTAATTAGGGGTTGACGG
>NZ_JACNAC010000061.1:0-38700 GCF_017349775.1 Pseudomonas sp. GW460-12-10-14-TSB1 | reverse complement strand
GCTGTTAGGCAGCAGGCGGCAGGTGATGCTCTTGATGTAGCGGGTTTCCGGGATGGCCGGGTGCACCGGGTGGTCCGGGCCCTGGCCGCCGCGTTCCAGCAGCTGGATATTGCGGTCCAGGTGGCGGGCGCTGGTGAGCAGGATGTTCTGCAGGTCGTCTTCCGGCAGGTGCATCGAGCACGAAGCGCTGACCAGGATGCCGTCCTTGCTCAGCAGGCGCATGGCCTGTTCGTTCAGGCGGCGGTAGGCGCCTTCGCCGTTCTTCAGGTCTTTCTTGCGTTTGATGAAGGCGGGCGGGTCGGCCACGATCACGTCGAAACGCTCTTCGGCGGCCTTGAGTTCTTTCAGGGCCTCGAACACGTCGCCTTCGATGCAGGTGACTTTCTCGGCGATGCCGTTCAGCGCGGCGTTGCGCTCAACGCCATCGAGGGCGAAGCCCGAGGCATCGACGCAGAACACTTCGCTGGCACCGAAGGCGCCGGCCTGCACGCCCCAGCCACCGATGTAGCTGAACAGGTCCAGCACACGCTTGCCCTTGGCGTACGGCGCCAGGCGGGCGCGGTTCATGCGGTGGTCGTAGAACCAGCCGGTTTTCTGGCCTTCCATTACAGGGGCCTCGAACTTCACGCCGTTCTCTTCCAGGGCGACCCACTCCGGCACCAGGCCGAACACGGTTTCCACGTAGCGGTTGAGGCCTTCGGCGTCACGCGCGGCGGAGTCGTTCTTGAACAGGATGCCGCTTGGCTTGAGGACCTGGACCAGGGCGGCGATCACGTCGTCCTTGTGCTGTTCCATGGTCGCCGAAGCCAGCTGCACGACGAGGATGTCGCCGAAACGGTCGACCACCAGGCCCGGCAGCAGGTCGGAGTCGCCGTAGACCAGGCGGTAGAACGGCTTGTCGAACAGGCGCTCGCGCAGCGACAGGGCCACGTTCAGGCGGTGCACCAGCAGCGACTTGTCCAGCGCCAGCTTGGCGTCGCGCGACAGCAGGCGGGCGCAGATCAGGTTGTTCGGGCTCATGGCGACGACGCCCAGCGGCTTGCCGCCGGCGGCTTCCAGCACTGCCTGGTCGCCTGCCTTGAAGCCGTGGAGTGGGGTGGCGGCTACATCGATTTCGTTGCTGTAGACCCACAGGTGGCCGGCGCGCAGGCGGCGATCGGCGTTGGCTTTGAGGCGCAGGCTTGGCAGGGACATGACGTCGCTCCGGAAAAAAGAGCGGGAGTATAACGTGTTGCGCTCGCCGAGAGGCTGGCGAGTGGATATGCGGTGACAGGGCAGGCCAGCCATGGATATCCCGCGTCTGGCTCGGCGTTGCCCCGAGGCGCCCGTTGTAAAGTTCCTTTCGGGTGGCCATGGGCGCCTTTTAAAGGGTTAGAATCGCCGCCTAGTCCAGAGTACGTATTTATGTCCCAAGAGCTTTCCGCCGAACAGATTCAACAGGCCCTGCAAGGCATCAGCGTGCCGCCCCAACCGCAGATCATGGTGGATTTGCAGATGGAGCAGTACATGCCCGACCCTGACCTGGAAGTGATCGCGCGGCTGATCTCCCAGGACCCGGGCCTTTCCGGCGCCCTGCTGAAAATCGTCAACTCGCCGTATTACGGGCTGAGCAACAAGATCGCCTCGATCCAGCGCGCGGTGAACCTGCTGGGCAGCCGTTCGATCATCAACCTGATCAACGCGCAGTCGATCAAGGGCGAGATGAGCGACGAAACCATCGTCACCCTCAACCGTTTCTGGGACACCGCCCAGGACGTGGCGATGACCTGCCTGACCCTGGCCAAGCGCACCGGCTCGCAAGCGGTCGACGAGGCCTATGCCCTGGGGCTGTTCCACGATTGCGGCGTGCCGCTGATGCTCAAGCGCTTCCCCGACTACATGACGGTGCTGGAAGAGGCCTACGCCAGCGCGGGCCCCGAGAACCGGGTGGTGGATACGGAAAACCGTGCGTTCAACACCAACCACGCGGTGGTCGGTTATTACACGGCCAAGTCCTGGCGCCTGCCGGAGCACGTGACCAATGCGATCGCCAATCACCACAACGCCCTGGCGATCTTCAGCGACGAGTCGTCGCGCAACAGCCAGCTGAAGAACCTGCTGGCGATCCTGAAAATGGCCGAGCATATCTGCGCGTCCTACCGGGTGCTGGGCAATCAGGTTGATGATCATGAATGGAACAGCATCGGCCATCTGATCCTCGATTACGTCGGCCTGTCCGACTACGACTTCGAGAACCTCAAGGAAACCGTGCGCGAACTGGGCGCGCACTGATTCCCGACCACGTTATAGAGAACACGAGGCGCACATGCCTGAATTACCGGAAGTCGAAACCACCCGGCGCGGTATCGCGCCGCACCTGGAAGGGCAGCGCGTCAGCTGCGTGATCGTGCGCGAGCGGCGCTTGCGCTGGCCGATTCCGGAAGACCTCGATGTGCGCCTGTCCGGCCAGCAGATCGTCAAGGTCGAGCGCCGCGCCAAGTACCTGCTGATCAATGCCGAGGTCGGCACCCTGATCAGTCACCTGGGCATGTCGGGCAACCTGCGCCTGGTGGAAGTCGGCCTGCCGGCGGCCAAGCATGAGCATGTGGACATCGAGCTGGAGTCCGGCCTGGCCCTGCGCTACACCGACCCGCGGCGCTTTGGCGCGATGCTCTGGAGCCTCGACCCGCTCCATCACGAGCTGCTGATCCGCCTGGGGCCGGAGCCGCTGACCGACCTGTTCGACGGCGAACGCCTGTATCAGCTGTCGCGGGGGCGTTCGATGGCGGTCAAGCCGTTCATCATGGACAACGCGGTGGTGGTGGGGGTGGGCAATATCTACGCGACCGAAGCGCTGTTCGCCGCCGGCATCGACCCGCGTCGCGAAGCCAAGGGGATTTCCCGGGCGCGCTACCTGAAGCTGGCGATCGAGATCAAACGCATCCTGGCCGCGGCCATCGAGCGCGGCGGTACCACCTTGCGCGACTTTATCGGCGGCGACGGGCAGCCGGGCTATTTCCAGCAGGAACTGTTCGTCTACGGGCGCGGCGGGGAACACTGCAAGGTCTGTGGCACGGGGCTGCGCGAGATCAAGCTGGGGCAGCGTGCGAGCGTGTATTGCCCCAAATGCCAGAGCTGAAAAGCATCGCGGGCAAGCCTCGCTCCTACAGAAGCAAAACCCTGTAGGAGCGAGGCTTGCCCGCGAAGGCGTCCAGCCAGACGCCAAATTTATCAAGCCTTACCGGTGATCTTCCGGTACTTGGCCATCAACTCTTCTTCGGTTTCCGGGTGGGCCTCGTCCAGCGGGATGCAATCCACCGGGCAGACCTGCTGGCATTGCGGCTCGTCATAGTGGCCGACACATTGGGTGCACAGGTTCGGGTCGATCACGTAGATCTCTTCGCCTTGGGAAATCGCGGCGTTCGGGCACTCGGGTTCGCAGACGTCGCAATTGATGCAGTCGTCGGTGATGATCAGGGACATGGGGCACTCCGGCCAGGGCGGCGGGCCCAGGCATTTGAAAAACCAATGGCGCAATTGTGCCGCATTGGCGAGCGCAGTGCACGCGGGCTCGATGGGAGGAGCGTTTGCAGGGTGACTGCGCGGAAGCCGGCGCGGGCTCCCGCGGGGCTTATTTCTTGAAGCGCAGGGTCAGGGCGTCGGCCACGGCCGGATGCACGAACTTGCTGATATCGCCGCCCAATGCCGCGATTTCCCGGACCAGGGTCGAGGAAATGAACGAATAACGCTCCGACGGCGTGAGGAACAGGCTTTCCACGTCCGGCGCCAGTTGGCGGTTCATGTTGGCCAGCTGGAATTCGTATTCGAAGTCCGAAACCGCCCGCAGCCCCCGCAGGAAGACATTGGCGTTCTGCTCCTTGGCGAAATGCGCCAGCAGCGTGGAAAAACCGACGACTTCAACGTTCGGCAGATGCTTGGTGACCTCGCGAGCCAGTTCCACACGCTGTTCCAGGGGGAAAAGCGGGTTTTTCTTCGGGCTGGCGGCGACGGCGATGATCACATGATCGAACAGGCGCGAGGCGCGTTCGACCAGATCGCCATGGCCCTTGGTAATAGGGTCGAAGGTACCTGGGTACAACACTCGGTTCATCGCGTCGTCCTGGCGGGAGTCCGTTGGGGAGTCGGATGGTATCGCAGCCTTTCCGGTCGGCCAAGTCGCCTGTAACGGAAGAAAGCACTATAGACGACGAAAATAAGCGGCGTTTTCACCCGCTTTTCAGCCGTTCGGCCAGGGCCGTGGCCAGTTGCGCGGTCAGGCCGTAGACCGACAATTGGGGGTTGGCGCCGATGCTGGTGGGGAACAGCGAACCGTCGTGGATCGACAGATTGGCCAGTTGGTGATGCCGGCCCAGGCTGTCGGCGACGGCGTTTTTCGGGTCTTCGCCCATGGCGCAACCGCCCATCACATGGGCGCTGCCCAGGCGGGTACGGTACAGCGCAAGGTTCAGGCTGTCGATCAGCGTCCTGGCCTCGGCCAGGGTCTTCACGTAGCGGGCATCGCTGTGCATCGGCATGACCGCCCTGGCGCCACCGGCGAACTGGATCTCCGCCATGCTGTGGAAGGCCCGGCGCACGCCATCCCAGGCGTAGTCCGAGACCTGATAGTCGAGCACCGGCGAGCCGTCGCCGCGCAGTTCCACGCTGCCGCCGCTGCTGTCCGGGTGAAAACCGTCGCGCAGCAGCGCGAGCATGGCGTGGGTATGGGGCAACTGCTGCATGTTCAGGGCGCTCTGCGGGCCAAAACCGCCGAGCAGGGTGGCGGCCAACGCCGGTTGCAGCGGCGGCACCTCGAGTTTGTAGGACATCTTGCCGGTGGTGCCGTCCTGCCACTGGAAATGATCGGAGTAGATCGACTGCGGCGCGCCGTAGAAGGGGTTGATCACCTGGTCGAACTGCCCGGCGGAAAAATTCACCAGGTGCAGGAAGGTGCGTTTGCCCAGGCGCTTGTGCGGGTCGGCCGCGTCGGAGCGCAGCAGCAGGGCCGGGCTGTTGATGCCGCCGCCGGCCAGCACGTAGTGCCGGGCCTTGACCTTGATGGTGCGCCCGGTGGGCGCCACGCAGCGTTCGTCCATGGCCAGGCAGAGCAGGCTCTCGACCTGGTCGCCCTTGATCTGCAGGCGCTCGGCGCGGGCCAGGTACAGCAGCTCGCCGCCTTTCTCCAGGGTCGCGGGGATGGTGGTGACCATCATCGACTGCTTGGCGTTGGTCGGGCAGCCCATGCCGCAATAGCCGAGGTTCCAGCAACCGCGCACGTTGCGCGGGATCACGTGCCAGCTGTAGCCGAGCTTCTCGCAGCCGATCCTGATCACGTCGTTGTTGGCGTTGGGCGGCATGATCCACGGGGCGACGCCCAGGCGTTGCTCCATCTTCGCGAACCAGGGCGCCATCTCGGCCGGGCTGTGGCCCTTGACGTCGTGCTCCTTGGCCCAGTGCTCCAGGGTCGGCTCGGGGGTACGGAAGCTGGACGTCCAGTTGATCAGGGTGGTGCCGCCGACCGCGCGGCCTTGCAGAATGGTGATGGCGCCATCCTTGCTCATGCGGCCGATGCCTTCCTGATAGAGGCTGGCGTAGGCCTGGTCCTCGAGCATCTTGAAGTCGTCGCTGGTCTTGAGCGGGCCTTCTTCGATCAGCAGCACCTTGTAGCCGGCGGCGCTGAGGATCTCGGCGCTGGTGCCGCCGCCCGCGCCGCTGCCGATGATGGCGACATCCGCTTCGAGGGTCAGGTCCTCCTGCAAGTGCGAGCCGTTGTAGGTTTTCCAGCCTCGGGCCAGGCCTTCGCGAAACAGATCGGGTACGGGCATATCAGGCGCTCTCTTATCGTTCTGTATTTCTGTAGCCGCTGCCGCAGACTGCGATAAGCCCCGCAGGGGCTTTTGAGAAGCACGCCTGCTTCGTCGGAATGCCGCCTAAGTCGATCGCAGCCTGCGGCAGTGGCTACAGGTGGTTCTTGTGCTGTTCAGATCTTCGGCGGCCCGGGATAACCGCAATGGGCCCAGGATTCGGGGCAGCTGTACCAGGCCATCATCACCAGTTGCAGCAGGGACGCGTGGCCCATGCGCAGCAGGCTGAGGGAGCTGTTTTCCCATCGTTCGAGGAAGTGCCGGATATCCTCGGCGCTGGCGTTTTCCCAGCTGCCCCAGATGCCGGTCAGGGGACCCCGGGTGATGCCCATGCCCAGCACGTCGAACAGTTGGCGGGTGAGCTTGAGCATTTCCGGCGACAGATGGTCGAGGCTGTGATCCAGGCTTTTCAGGGTGGCGTCGAGCGCCGCCGGCAGTTTCTCGGCGGCCACCGCGCCGTCGAGCATGACCGGGATCAGCGCCCGCAGCACCGGCAGGTCGCTGCTGCGCAATACGGCAAAGCCGCTGGCCGCGGTGCTGGACGAGCAGCCGCTGAGGCTGGCGCCGAGGCCGGCGGTGGTCAGGAACGCGCTGGCGCACAGGCCGATTTTCAACAGGCCACGGCGCGACAGTACAGGTGCTGCAGGCAGGCTGGGAGTCATTATTGTTATTCCCCGGCAAATGGTCTGGTTAGCGGATGAACAGCTTCTGGATCAGCTTCTGGATCGGTTTGCCATAGGGCGGGTAGATCAGCCGCGCGGCATTCAGGCGCTGTTTGCTCAGCACGCCCTTGGCCTTGCTGAAGGTCAGGAAGCCTTCGTGACCGTGGTAATGGCCCATGCCCGAGTGGCCGATGCCGCCGAACGGCATGTCGTCCTGGGCGACGTGCAGCAGGGTGTCGTTGAGGCAGACCCCGCCCGAGTGGGTTTCGTTGAGCACCCGCTCCTGCGCGGCCTTGTCGTAGCCGAAGTAGTAGAGCGCCAGGGGGCGAGGGCGCTGGTTGATGTAGGCGAAGGCCTGGTCCAGCCCGGTGTAGGGCACGATCGGCAGGATCGGGCCGAAGATCTCGTCCTGCATCACCGTCATGTCGTCGCTGACATTCAGCATCAGGCTGTGGCCCATGCGCCGTTCCTGGTTCTCCTCGAACAGCGGGATCAGCAGCGCGCCCTTGCTGGTGGCGTCGCTGATGTAGCTGTTCAGGCGCGCCAGTTGCCGCGGGTTGATGATCGCCGTGTAGTCAGGGTTGTCGACCAGGGTCGGGAAGAAACCACGGACCACCTGGCGATAGGCATCGACGAAGGCGCCGACGCGGTGTTCGGGGACCAGCACGTAGTCCGGGGCGACGCAGGTCTGGCCGGCGTTCATGGTCTTGCCGAAGGCGATGCGTTCGGCGGCGTCCTTGAGCGGTACGTCGTCGGAAACGATGGCCGGGGACTTGCCGCCCAGCTCCAGGGTCACCGGGGTCAGGTTTTCCGCCGCGGCGCGCATCACATGCTTGCCGATGCTGGTGGCGCCGGTGAACAGCAGGTGATCGAAGGGCAGCCGAGAGAAGGCCACGCCTACGTCGGCTTCGCCCAGCACCACGGCGACCAGGTCCTCGGGGAATACCTTGGCCAGCAGGCGCTTGAGCAGCAGGCCGGTGGCGGGGGTCGATTCGCTGAGCTTGAGCAGTACCCGGTTGCCGGCGGCGAGCGCACCCACCAGCGGGCCGATGGCCAGGTACAGCGGGTAGTTCCACGGCACGATCACCCCGACCACGCCCAGTGGCTGGTAGACGACCTTGGCCGAGGCCGGTTGAAAGGCCGCGCCGACCTTGCGCCGCGAAGGTTTCATCCAGCCCTTGAGGTGTTTGCTGGCGTAGTGGATGCCATGCAGGCTGGGCATGATTTCGGCGAGCAGGGTTTCGTCTGCGCTGCGATGGCTGAAATCTTCGCTGATGGCATCGATCAGGGCCTGGCGTTCGCTGTCGAGCAGGTCGCGCAGGCTCTTGAGCCATTGCTGGCGCTGGGCGGCCGGTGGCATGGGGTTGGCCGCGAAGGCCTGGCGCTGGGCGGCGAACAGACGGTGGAGCTCATCCAGCTGCTGGTGGGCTTCCGGCAAGTAGGCGATTTCGGCAGACATGGACGGCTCCGGTTTTTATGGGGTGGGGGATTTTTAGAGTTTATGCTCTAAAATGTCAAATGACATCCCGGGCCAGCTTTGATTTATCCCGTTGGGGATAGGTCGTAAGATGCCGGGCAACGCCTTCTCGATTAAAGCCCACGCTCATGGCCCCACGTATAAAAACCCGCGAACGTATCGTCCAGAACAGCCTGGAGCTGTTCAACCAGCAGGGCGAACGCAGTGTCAGCACCAACCACATTGCCGCCCACATGGAGATTTCGCCGGGCAACCTGTATTACCACTTCCCCAACAAGCAGGCGATCATCGCCGTGCTGTTCTGCGAGTACGAAACCCTGGTCGACAGCTTCCTGCGCCTGCCCCAGGGCCGCACCGTGACCGTGGAGGACAAGCGCTATTACCTGCAGGAGCTGCTGGCCGCCATGTGGCGCTATCGCTTCCTGCACCGCGACCTGGAACACCTGCTCGACAGCGACGCCGAACTGGCCGCGCGTTACCGACGCTTCTCCCAGCGCTGCCTGATCCACGGCACGGCGATCTACGCCGGTTTCGTCGAGGCCGGCATCCTCAGGATGGACAAGGTGCAGATCGAGTCCCTGACCCTCAATGCCTGGATCATCCTCACCTCCTGGGTGCGTTTTTTGTGCACCACCCGGGAAAACTCCGCGCACCTGAGCGAAGAAGCCATCAAGCGCGGCGTGTATCAGGTGCTGGTGCTGGAAGCCGGATTCGTCACCGACCACGCCCGGGAGGCAGTCGACGCGCTGTACGACGAGTTTTACGTGCCCCTGGCGCAAGCCCTGGAAGAAGTGCAGTAGGATCTGGATCAAGTCATCGTTCAATTACTGGAGCCCGTCATGCCCATCGCGCAACTGATCAGTCCACAGCAATTGGCCGCTCGCCTGGAGCAGCCCGGGCTGGTGATTCTCGATTGTCGTTTTGCCCTGGAAGACCCGGATTACGGCCAGCGCAGTTATGCCGGAGGGCATCTGGCCGGCGCGCATTTTGCCGACCTGGAGCGCGATCTCAGTGGCCCGGTGGTCAAGGGCGTGACCGGGCGCCATCCGCTGCCCGAACCGGCGACGCTGATCGCCCGCCTGCAGGCCTGGGGCATCGATGCCGACAGCGATATCGTGCTTTACGACGACGGCCCCAGTGCCTATGCCGCCCGGGCCTGGTGGCTGTTGGCCTGGCTGGGCAAGCGCGATGGTGTGTTTATCCTCGATGGCGGCCTGAAAGCCTGGCACGCCGCGGGCTTGCCGTTGAGCCTTGATCCGCCGACCAATGTTCTCGGCCACTTCACTGGCCAGCCCGACAAATCCCTGCTGTTGAGTGCCGAGCAACTGCAAAAACGCCTCGGCCAGCCGACCCTGACCCTGCTCGACGCCCGCGCCGAGCCACGCTTTCGCGGCGAAGTGGAGCCGATCGACCCGGTAGCCGGGCATATCCCCGGCGCGCAATGTGCGGCCTTCACCGACAACCTGGGCAGCGATGGCCGTTTTCTTCCGGCCGATCAGCTCAAGAAGCGTTTTGCCGCGAAGTTGGGCGAGCGTTCGCCGACCGAACTGGTGGCGTACTGCGGCTCGGGCGTGACGGCTTGTCACAACCTGTTCGCCCTGTGCCTGGCCGGTTATCCCCTGGGCAGCCTGTATGCCGGCTCTTGGAGCGAATGGATCACCGATCCGCAGCGCGCGGTCGCCACGGGCGACTGAACCCCCTCACCGTAGGAGCGAAGCTTGCTCGCGAAAAATGGCCCAGGCGGCGCGGTTCGGCAGAAAGAACGCAGCGCCTGGATCGCGAGCAATCGAGCGTCGACCGGCTGCTCCTACAGAAGACAGGCGTTGTCTCAGAGGAACTGGCGGGCGCTGCGATAGGCCGCCGGCCCCACGCCGTAGACCTGCTTGAACTGCCGGCTCAGATGGCTCTGGTCGGCGAACCCCAGTTGCGTCGCCACTTCCAGCGGCAGGCAGCCGTCGCGCAGCAGCGCCCGGGCCTGGGCGATGCGTTGCTGCATCAGCCAGGTGTGCGGCGGCATGCCGGTGGCACGACGGAACACCCGGGCGAAATGGAACGGCGAGAGATTCACCGCCGCGGCCAGTTCTTCCAGGGAGGGCGGGGCGGCCAGCTGTGCTTGCAGCAACTCCTTGGCCTGGACGATCGCCCGGTGTTCCCGCCCGGGTTCGCCCGGCGCCTTGACCCCGGCGTGACGTTGCAGCAGCAAAAGCATCATTTCCCGCCACAGGGTCTGTTGTTGCAGGGCGGTGGCCGGACTTTCCAACAATTGATGCAGTTGGCAGAAGCCGCTGACCAGATCGGGGTCGCGATACAGCGTGGCGCCGAAGGCCGGCAGGCTGTCGGTGGGCAATTCCAGCTCGCCCAGCATGGCGAGGATCTGCGCGTTGTCCGGATAAAACGCCCGGTACAGCCAGCCGTCCTCGGTGCCCTTGTGGCCTGTGTGCAGCTCGTCCGGGTTGATCAGTACCAGGGTGCCGCGCCCCGCCAGGTGCTCGGCGCCGCGATAACGGTAGCGCTGGGCGCCGTCCATGATCATGCCGATCACATAGCCGTCATGCACATGGGGCACGAAGCGATGCTCGATGTAACGCGCGGCCAGCAACTCCACGCCGGCCAGGGGCGCGGTCTGCCAGAAACGGATCGATTCGCCCTGGCCGCTGTTCATCGCAGCTCGCCCCCCAGGCCGGACAACCACTGGGGAATGCGCCGTTCCAGGTAATAACCCGGGGTCTTCACCGAGCCATCGACAAAACCGACGTGCCCACCCTTGGCCTGCAGCTCGAAGTGGGTGCTGCCGGACAGCTCGCGGGCTTCCGGCAGGCTGTGGGGGAACACGAAGGGATCGTCCGCAGCCTGGATGATCAGGGTGCTGGTGCGGATTTCCCCAAGGAAATAACGGCTGGAGGCGCGCCGGTAATAGTCCTGGGCATCGGCAAAGCCATTCAGCGGCGCGGTGACCCGGCCGTCGAAGTCCCAGAAGGTGCGCATCTTTTCCAGCGGCCCGAGCCGCTCCAGCACAGCCAGGCCCTCATGGCGCCCGTCGTGCTGGAACTGGCGCTGCTTGTCCTTGATGTAGGCCAGCATCTCGCGCATGAAATGCGCCTGGTAGACCTTGGAAAACCCCTGGCCGATGCGGTCGGCGCACTGGTCCAGGCGAAACGGCACCGATACCGCGACGGCGCCTTGCAGCTGGCTGGCGCTGCCGCTTTCTCCCAGGTGCTTGAGCAGCACATTACCTCCCAGCGAGTAGCCCACCGCAAACAGCGGGGCCAGCGGGCGCTTGCTGCGCAGGTGGTCGATGGCGGCGGCCAGGTCTTCGCTGGCTCCCGAGTGATAGCTGCGCGGCAGCAGGTTGGGTTCGCCCGAGCAGCCGCGCCAGTTCAGCGCCGCGCTGGCCCAACCCTGGTTTGCCAGGGCCTTTTGCAGGCCGGCCACGTAGGGCGAGTTGGAAGAACCGGTCAGGCCGTGCAGCACCAGCACCAGGGGCGCGGTGGCGGAGTGCGGGCCGTGCCAGTCGAGATCGAGAAAGTCGCCGTCGTCGAGCCACAGGCGTTCGCGCTGGCGCTCGAGGTGAGTGGTCTTGCGCCACAGCGGGCCCCACAGGGTTTGCAGGTGCGGGTTGCCGAGGCCGAAGGCGGGAATGAAGCGATCTGACGGAGTAGGCACGGTGATTCTCGTAGCAGCGGTGCGCATCCCCCGGCGGGTTGCGCACCTTTTTCAGGCCGGTGGGTCAGCCGGCGATCTCTGCCATACGTTGCCACAAGGCGTAGTACACCTGCCCGGATTTTTGCTCGCGGTGCAGGCGCCAGTTCGCCGGCAGGCCCAGGGTCGAAGGCGCGCTTTCACTTTCGGTATAGACCCAGGCGTCGTCGGCCAGCCAGTCGCGTTCTTCCAGCAGGGCACAGGCGGCCGGCAGCAGGTTCTGATGGAAGGGCGGGTCGAGGAACACCAGGTCGAAACGGCTGGCCGGCTGGGTTTCCAGATAACGCAGGGCGTCGGCGGTCTGCACCTGGCCGACGGTGCAGCGCAGGGTGCCCAGGTGCTCGCGCAGGCGCGACACGGCCAGGTTGCTGGCATCCAGCGCCTGGCCCATGGCGGCGCCACGGGACAGGGCTTCGAGAAACAGCGCGCCGCTGCCGGCGAACAGGTCGAGCACCTTGGCCCCGGCGATATAAGGCGCCAGCCAGTTGAACAGGGTTTCGCGCACCCGGTCCGGGGTCGGGCGCAGGCCCGGCACATCGGGGAAGCTCAGGCGGCGGCTGCGCCACTCGCCGCCGATGATGCGCAGTTGGCCCACACCGTTGTGCTGGTTATGGACGGGTTTCTTGCTGGGACGCGATGGGCTGGCCATTAGTGCTCCGGAACCCCGAGCGGCTGCTCGGCGGGTTTTTCAGTAGGGGCCGGCAACGGCTTTTGCGGCACGGTCGGGCCGGCGGTGACGATGACCGTCTTGTCCGCGCTCAGGTGTTTGTTCAGTACGTCCCGGACCTGCTCCACGGTCAGGCTCTGGGACTGCTGCATGAAGTCTTCAAGATAGCTCAGCGGCAGGTTGTAGAAGCCGATGGCGCCCAACTGGCCGACAATGTCGGCGTTGCTGGCGGTGGACAGCGGGAAGCTGCCGGCCAGCTCGCGCTTGGCGTCGTCGAGTTCCTTCTGGGTCGGGCCGGTCTTGAGGTAGTCGGCGAGCACGTCCTGCACCAGCTTGAGGGTGCCTTCGCTCATTTCGGCGCGGGTCTGCAGGTTGATCATGAACGGGCCACGGGCCTGCATCGGGCTGAAGCCGGAATAGACGCCGTAGGTCAGGCCGCGCTTCTCGCGCACTTCGCTCATCAGCCGGGTACCAAAACCGCCGCCGCCAAGGATCTGGTTGCCCAGGGACAGCGCGGCGTAATCCGGGTCGTCACGATCGATGCCCAGTTGCGCCAGCAGCAGGCTGGTCTGGCTGGACGGGTATTCGATATGGCCAATGCTGGCCTGTGGCTCGCTCGGTTGCGGGATTTTCGCCAGCGCCGGGCCTTTGGGCAGGGCGGCGGAGATCTGCGCGGCAATCGCCTCGGCATCGCTGCGCGACAGGTCGCCCACCAGTGCGATCACCACGTTGCCGGCAGCATAGGCCTTGGCGTGGAACGCCCGCAGCTGGGCCAGGCTGATCGGCGGCACGCTCTGTGCGGTGCCGTCGCTGGAATGGGCATACGGATGGCTGCCATACAGGCGGTTCATCAGTTCCAGGCTCGCCAGCTTGCCGGGGTTCTGCTTCTGGTACTCGAAGCCGGCGAGCACCTGGTTCTTGATGCGCGCCAGGGAGTCGGCCGGGAAGGTCGGCTTGCCGACGACATCGGCGAACAGTTGCAGGGCCGGCGTGCGTTTGTCCGGCGCGCTCAGGCTGCGCAGGGAGGCGATGGCCATGTCCTTGTAGGCACCGTTGCCGAAGTCGGCGCCCAGGCCTTCGAAACCTTCGGCAATCGCGCCGACATCCTTGCCGGCCACGCCTTCATTGAGCATGGCGTTGGTCAGCATCGCCAGGCCCGGCGCATCGCCATCCTGGCTGCTGCCGGCGGCGAAGGTCAGGCGCATGTCGAACATCGGCAGCTCGTGGGCTTCGACGAACAGCACCTTGGCGCCTTCGGCGGTGCTCCAGGTCTTGATGTCGAGGCTGCGGCGGCTCGGGGCCTTGCCGTCGAGCTCGGCCAGGGATTGCAGCTTCTGGCTGCTCTTGGCCTTGTCCAGCGCCTGGCTGGCGTTGGATTCGTTCGCTCGCAGCAGATAAAGGCCGGCAGCGATGATCAGGGCCACGAGTGCCAGGCCGAGCAGGACCGGGCTGGCGCTTTTGCGCTTACTCATGAGCGGACTCCTCAGGCAATACGTGGGCAACGCTCAGGCGTTCGCGAGTGAAATAGGTACGAGCGGCCTTCTGGATGTCTTCAGGGGTCACGCTTTGTAGTTCGGCGAGTTCGGTGTCCATGAGTTTCCACGACAGGCCGACGGTTTCCAGCTGGCCGATGGCGGTGGCCTGGCTGGTGATGGAGTCACGCTCGTAGACCAGGCCGGCGATGACCTGGGCGCGCACGCGCTCCAGCTCTTCGGCGGTCGGCGGGGTGGTTTTCAGCTCTTCGAGCAAACGCCACAACCCGGCTTCGGCCTGGGCGATGGTTTTCTTCTTCTGGCTGTTGGGCATGGCCGAAAGCAGGAACAGGCTGTCGCCGCGGGTGTAGGCGTCGAAGCTCGACGAGCCGCCGGACACCAGCTCTTCACCGCGCTCTAGGCGGGTCGGGATGCGGGCGCTGTAGCCGCCGTCGAGCAGCGCGGCGATCAGGCGCAGGGCGTGCACCGAATGCTTGTCTTCGGCGGTGGCAATGCTCGGCACGTTGAAGGCCAGCATCACGCTCGGCAGTTGGGTCTTCACCCGCAGGGTGATCTGCCGCTCGCCGGGCTCGGCCAGTTCCAGGGGAATCTTCGCCGCAGGCACGGCGCGCTTGGGAATCGCGCCGAAATAACGTTGGGCCAGGGTTTTGACTTCGTCCGGGGTGACGTCGCCGACCACCACCAGGGTGGCGTTGTTCGGCACATACCAGGACTCGTACCAGTGGCGCAGTTCCTCGACCTTCATCCGGTTGAGGTCGGCCATCCAGCCGATGGTCGGCGTGTGGTAGCCGCTGGCCGGGTAGGCCATCGCCTTGAAGCGTTCGAAGGCCTTGGACATCGGCTTGTCGTCGGTGCGCAGGCGGCGCTCTTCCTTGATCACTTCGATTTCGCGGCTGAACTCGTCCGGCGGCAGGCGCAGGCTGGCCATGCGATCGGCTTCCAGCTCGAAGGCCACGCCCAGGCGGTCCCGGGCCAGCACCTGGTAATAGGCGGTGAAATCGTCGCTGGTGAAGGCGTTCTCTTCGGCGCCCAGGTCGCGCAGGATCAGCGAGGCTTCGCCGGGGCCGACCTTTTCGCTGCCCTTGAACATCATGTGTTCCAGGGCGTGGGACAAACCGGTCTGGCCCGGGGTTTCGTAGCTGGAACCGACTTTGTACCAGACCTGGGAAACCACGACCGGAGCCCGATGGTCTTCCCGGACCACGACCTTGAGGCCGTTGTCGAGGCTGAATTCGTGGGTGGGTTGTGGATCGGCAGCCAAGGCTGAAAGGGGCAGACAAACCGTACTGAGCAGCAGGCCTGCGGCGCGGCGGGCTAGAGCATTCATTCGTTTTTTAAACCTGTTGGACTGCCCGCTTGGTCTTAGCCTACGGGCGAGGAGGTGCTAGGATACTGATCCGTTTTACTGGCGGCCACGCCTATCAGGCTCGCATGGATCAACGTGTGCTTGAGCAGGTTGTATGGGTTCCTGGCAAGAAGCGCTGTTTTATCGACTAGACTTCGACTTTTCGCCGATTTTGCCGTTTCAGTCCTTTAGTAAAATCGATCCTTGAGATGCCATTGGGCATCTCGACAAAATGTTGCGCGTGAACAAGCCGGCGGAAACGCAGTCTGTTCTGCATCGAATATTTATTTGCCGGTGCGCCTTGATGGCGTGTCGCTACCTTGAGATAGCCGTCCTCCATGTTTGGTTCCAACGACGACAAGAAGACCCCAGCCGCGGCTGGCGAGAAGAAAGGCCTGTTCGGATGGCTGCGCAAAAAACCGCAGGAAACCGTCGTCGAACAGCCACAAGTCCCCGTCGAGCCTGCCCCGGCTCCCGCTCCCGTCATAGAACAAGCAGCCCCGGTTGCCGAAGTCGCGGCGCCTGTGGTGTCGCCGATTGCCGAACCGATCCCGCAGCCTGAACAGCCCGCGGCAGCGGTCGAACCTGCCCCCGCGCCGGAACTGCCGCTGACCCCCGATCCCGAGCACAAGCCCTGGCTGACCCTGCCGGTGGCGGAAGAGCCGGTGGCGCTGGTGGAAGACGAGCAGGCGCCGCACATCACCCCGCCGATTCCGGCCGCGACCGATGTGCAGCAAGCCGCCGAGCTGTTGGTGGCCGAGTTGGCACACAGCAGCGAGCCAGCTGAGGCCCAGGCGCTGATCGAAGAAGAGGACGTGCCACAACCGGTGATCGCGGCCTTCGTGCAGCCCGAACCTGTTCGAGCGCCGGAGCCTGCACCTGTTGTCGCTGCTCCAGTTGCTCCAGTTGCTCCAGTCGCGGCGGTCGAAGCGCCCGCTGCCGTCGAGCCGCCCCGTGCCGAGGAAAACAAGGTCGGCTTCTTCGCCCGCCTCAAGCAGGGCCTGTCCAAGACCAGCGCCAGCATCGGCGAAGGCATGGCCAGCCTGTTCCTGGGCAAGAAGACCATCGACGACGAGCTGCTGGAAGATATCGAGACCCGCCTGCTGACCGCCGACGTGGGCGTGGAAGCCACCGCGGTGATCATTCAGAACCTGACCCAGAAGGTCGCGCGCAAACAGCTGACCGACGTCGATGCGCTGTACAAGTCGCTGCAGGCCGAGCTGGCGAGCATGCTCAAACCGGTGGAACAGCCGCTGCGGATCGCTTCGCAAACCAAGCCGTTCGTGATTCTGGTGGTGGGCGTCAACGGCGCCGGCAAGACCACCACCATCGGCAAGCTGGCCAAGAAGCTGCAGCTCGAAGGCAAGAAGGTCATGCTCGCCGCGGGCGACACCTTCCGCGCCGCGGCCGTGGAACAGCTGCAGGTCTGGGGTGAGCGCAACAAGATCCCAGTGATCGCCCAGCACACCGGTGCCGACTCGGCCTCGGTGATCTTCGACGCCGTGCAGGCCGCCAAGGCCCGTGGCATCGATGTGCTGATCGCCGACACCGCCGGTCGCCTGCACACCAAAGACAACCTGATGGAAGAGCTGAAGAAGGTCCGCCGGGTGATCGGCAAGCTCGACGCCGACGCGCCGCACGAAGTGCTGCTGGTGCTCGACGCCGGTACCGGCCAGAACGCCATCAACCAGGCCAAGCAGTTCAACCAGACGGTTGAGCTGACCGGCCTGGCCCTGACCAAGCTCGACGGCACCGCCAAGGGCGGGGTGATCTTCGCCCTGGCCAAGCAGTTCGGCCTGCCGATCCGCTACATCGGCGTCGGTGAGGGCATCGACGACCTGCGCACCTTTGAAGCCGAACCCTTTGTCCAGGCACTGTTTGCCGAGCGGGAGCGTTCATGATTCGTTTCGAACAGGTCGGTAAGCGTTACCCGAACGGCCATGTCGGCCTGCACGAGCTGAGCTTCCGGGTTCGTCGCGGCGAATTTCTGTTCGTCACCGGCCACTCCGGCGCCGGCAAGTCCACGCTGCTGCGGTTGCTGCTGGCCATGGAGCGTCCAACCAGCGGCAAGCTGCTGTTGGCCGGTCAGGACCTGAGCACCATCAGTAATGCGCAGATTCCGTTTCTGCGGCGGCAGATCGGCGTGGTGTTCCAGAACCACCAACTGCTGTTCGATCGCACCGTCTTCAACAACGTCGCCTTGCCGCTGCAGATCCTTGGCCTGTCCAAGGCCGAAATCGCCAAGCGCGTGGACTCGGCCCTGGAGCGCGTGGCGCTCTCGGACAAGACTGACCTCTACCCGGGCGACCTGTCCACCGGTCAGCAGCAGCGCGTCGGCATTGCCCGCGCCATCGTGCACCGTCCGGCCTTGCTGCTGGCGGACGAACCCACAGGTAACCTCGACCCGCGTCTGGCGGCGGAAATCATGGGCGTATTCGAAGATATCAACCGTCTGGGCACCAGCGTGCTGATCGCCAGTCACGACCTGGCGCTGATCGCGCGCATGCGCCATCGCATGCTGACCCTGCAACGCGGCCGATTGATCGGCGACGGGGAGGCTAGCGTATGAGTGCGACCCGCAGCCCTAAAGTGGCCGAACGCGTGGCCCCGAAAGCCCCGGATCAACCGCCGCAGAAGAAAAAGCGCGATGAAGACGAGGGTCCGGATTTCGGCACCCTGCTGCACGCCTGGATCGAAAGCCATCGCGCCAGCCTGCTGGACAGCCTGCGTCGCCTGGGCAAGCAGCCGATCGGCAGCTTCTTCACCTGCCTGGTGATGGCCGTGGCCCTGAGCCTGCCGATGGGCTTGTCGTTGTTGCTCAACAACGTCGAGCGCCTGGGCGGTTCCTGGCAGCGCGCGGCGCAGATTTCCCTGTACCTGGACCTCGACGCCAGCGCCACCGAGGGCGAAAGCCTGAGTGAGCAGATCAAGGCCATGCCGGGCGTGGCGGATGCCGAGTTCATCAGCAAGGACAAGGCCCTGGACGAGTTCCAGCAGCAGTCCGGGCTGGGCGAGGCGCTCAAGGAGTTGCCGCAGAACCCGCTGCCGGGTGTGGTCCTGGTCACGCCGAACGAAGTGGACAAGGCGACGCTGGAAGCCTTGCGTCAGCGCCTGGCGGAAATGCCCAAGGTGCAGCAGGCGCAACTGGACCTGGTGTGGGTCGAGCGGCTGGCGGCGATCCTCAAGCTGGGCGACCGGTTTGTCTTCGGCCTGACGGTGTTGCTGGTTTCTGCATTACTTTTGGTGATAGGCAATACCATTCGTCTTCATATTGAAAACCGCCGCACCGAGATAGAAGTGATTAAACTCGTCGGCGGCACGGACAGTTATGTACGGCGTCCCTTCCTTTATATGGGCGCCTTGTATGGCTTCGGTGCGGGGATTCTGTCCTGGGGGGTTCTGGCGTTCGGCCTCGACTGGCTGAACGACGCGGTAGTGGGGCTGGCCGGCTTGTACGGCAGTGATTTCGCCCTGGCTGGCGTGCCGGTCGCCGATGGTCTATCACTCTTGCTTGGCGCGGTGTTGTTGGGGTATATCGGTGCGTGGATTGCGGTGGCCCGCCACTTGCGGGAGCTGGCGCCGAAATAGTGTCTTTTTGCTTGTATTGACCTTTTGGTATTTTTGGGAACTTGTTTTGTGGTTCCCGGTCAATTTTCAGCAGTGCTGAATAAGCACGAGTTATGTGAGTCGGAGGTTTTTTCGTATGACCACTTCTTTGCAACCTGCTTATGCCTTGGTCCCGGGTGCGAACCTGGAGGCCTATGTGCACACGGTGAACAGCATTCCATTGCTGACGCCCGAGCAGGAGCGTGAACTGGCCGAGAGTCTCTACTATGAGCAGGATCTTGAGGCGGCTCGGCAGATGGTGCTCGCCCACCTGCGTTTTGTCGTACATATCGCCCGTAGCTATTCCGGCTACGGTCTGGCCCAGGCCGACCTGATCCAGGAAGGCAACGTTGGCCTGATGAAAGCTGTAAAACGCTTCAACCCGGAAATGGGTGTGCGTCTGGTTTCGTTCGCCGTGCACTGGATCAAGGCGGAAATCCACGAATTCATCCTGCGCAACTGGCGCATTGTGAAAGTCGCGACCACCAAGGCCCAGCGCAAGCTGTTCTTCAACCTGCGCAGCCAGAAGAAGCGTCTGGCCTGGTTGAACAACGAAGAAGTCCATCGTGTGGCGGAAAGCCTCGGTGTGGAGCCGCGCGAAGTGCGCGAGATGGAAAGCCGCCTGACCGGCCATGACATGGCCTTCGACCCAGCCGCCGAAGCGGATGACGACAGCGCCTTCCAATCGCCGGCCAACTACCTGGAAGACCACCGGTACGACCCGGCCCGTCAGCTGGAAGACGCCGACTGGACCGACAACTCCACCAGCAACCTGCACGAGGCGCTGGAAGTGCTGGACGACCGCAGTCGCGACATCCTCTACCAGCGTTGGCTGGCGGAAGAGAAAGCCACGCTGCACGACCTGGCGCAGAAGTACAACGTCTCGGCCGAGCGTATCCGTCAGCTCGAGAAGAGCGCGATGAACAAGCTCAAGTTGTCGATTTCCGCGTAATACGCCACGCAATACAAAACGCCCCGATCTGATCGGGGCGTTTTTGTTTGTGGCGTTGGGGCGGCGGTGTCTGTAAGGGCGCTATCGCGAGCAAGCTTCGCTCCTACGGGGCCGCGCATTTTTCTGTAGGAGCGAAGCTTGCTCACGATCAGATCTTGAACATCACTGAGCCCACAGAGCCTTGCGCGAATCGTTCAGCCCCAGCAGGTAGCTGTCCCCGCCCAGCTGGCCCATCTGTCGGCGAATCCAGCCGGCGCGGCGCGCCACATAACTGCTCGGATGGCTGGCGCTCCATACCCGTGGATTGGGCAGGACCGCGGCCAACAGGCTGGCCTGTTGCCGCGACAGCGAGCCCGCGCTGACGCCGAAGTGATGCCGCGCCGCGGCCTCGGCGCCAAATACGCCTTCGTCCCATTCGGCGCTGTTGAGGTAGACCTCGAGAATCCGCTGCTTGGGCCAGAAGATCTCGATCAGCCCGGTGAACCAGGCTTCCAGCCCTTTGCGCAGCCAGCTGCGCCCGGACCACAGGAACAGGTTCTTCGCCACCTGCTGGCTCAGGGTGCTGGCGCCACGAATCGAGCCACCGCGTTCGTTGTGGGCGAAGGCGGCCTGGATCGCGCCGATGTCGAACCCCCAGTGTTCAGGAAACTTCTGGTCTTCGCCGGCGATCACCGCCACCTTCAGGTCGTCGGAGATCTCCTCCCAGGGTTTCCAGCTGCGTTGCAGGTCGATGGGTTCGCCGTCGACCCAGGATTCGATCTTGCGTTCGACCATCAAGGCCGTGCCCGGAGGCGGCACGACACGGAACACCAGCACCAGCAAAACACTGCCGACGGCGAACCAGAGCAGGGCTTTAGAGAAACGACGGAAAAATAAACGCAGCATAGAGATGGCTTGGCCGAACCCGTTGAGCGCGCCATTATACAGGCCCGACCGACGATTCTGACTGGAGTTCCTCATGCTGCGTGGTTTCCTGATGCTGGCCGCCTTTTTCGGCTTTACCGGCGTTGCCCTGGGCGCATTCGCTGCCCATGGCCTGAAAAATCGCCTGAGCGCCGAATACCTGGCGATTTTCCATACCGGCGTCACCTACCAGTTGGTGCACACCCTGGCGCTGCTGGGCGTGGCGCTGCTGGCCACGCAAATCTCCGGTCGCCTGGTGGCCTGGGCCGGCGCTTCGTTCGCCATCGGCATCCTGCTGTTTTCCGGCAGTCTCTACCTGCTGACCCTGACCGGTTTCAGCAAGCTCGGCATCGTCACCCCCTTCGGTGGCCTGGCCTTCCTGATCGGCTGGTTGTGCCTGGGTCTTGCCGCCTGGCGGTTGAGCTGACCGGCAGGTCCATTTCGAGACGAATGGCTTGGGTCGGCCTTCCTGATCGGGCTAGAATGCTGGCCCCTAAAAATGATGGCGGCATTCGGCATGCGCATTCAGTTGAACGGCGAATCCTTTGAACTGCCCGACGGCGAAACCGTTGCGGCCCTGCTGACCCGTCTGGACCTGACCGGACGCCGGATCGCGGTCGAACTCAACCTGGATATCGTTCCGCGCAGCCAGCACGCCGAGACCACCCTCAACGAGGGCGATCAGGTCGAAGTCGTACACGCCATCGGCGGCGGCTAGCCACCCGGGCCAGGGCCGGCCCCACCCACGCATTCTGCAAGAACCTCACCCCAACAGAGGATTTCCGATGAGCAACGTTCGCAGCGACAAGCCTTTCGTCCTGGCCGGTCGTACTTACCAGTCGCGTTTGCTGGTAGGCACCGGCAAGTACCGTGACATGGAAGAAACCCGCCTGGCCATCGAAGCCTCGGGTGCCGAGATCGTCACCGTCGCCGTGCGCCGGACCAATATCGGCCAGAACCCGGGCGAACCGAACCTGCTGGATATCCTGCCGCCGGACCGCTACACCATCCTGCCGAACACCGCCGGCTGCTATGACGCGGTCGAGGCCGTGCGCACCTGCCGCCTGGCCCGTGAGCTGCTCGATGGCCACAACCTGGTGAAGCTGGAAGTGCTGGCTGACCAGAAAACCCTGTTCCCCAACGTGCTGGAAACCCTCAAGGCCGCCGAAGTGCTGGTCAAGGAAGGTTTCGACGTGATGGTGTACACCAGCGATGACCCGATCATCGCCCGCCAGCTGGCGGAAATGGGCTGCATCGCGGTCATGCCGCTGGCCGGCCTGATCGGTACTGGCCTGGGGATCTGCAACCCATACAACCTGCAGATCATCCTCGAAGAAGCCAAGGTCCCGGTGCTGGTGGATGCCGGTGTCGGCACTGCCTCCGACGCCACCATCGCCATGGAACTGGGCTGCGAAGCGGTGCTGATGAACTCGGCCATCGCCCATGCGCAACAACCGGTGCTGATGGCCGAAGCCATGAAGCACGCCATTGTGGCAGGCCGCCTGGCGTACCTCGCCGGCCGCATGCCGAAGAAACTCTATGCCAGCGCCTCCTCGCCGCTGGATGGTCTGATCAAGTAAGAGCCATTGATGACTGAATCAAACGACACGCCAATCCAGCCGGAAGCCGGCGACGAGCGCCAACACCGCCGCATCAAGAGTTTCGTGATGCGCGCCGGGCGCATGACCGAAGGCCAGCAACGCGGCCTGGAGCAGGGCGCGCCGCTGTATGTGCTGCCGCTGGCCGACGCGCCGGTGGATTTCGATCAGGTGTTTGGTCGCTCGGCGCCACGTTCCCTGGAAATCGGTTTCGGCATGGGCCACTCGCTGCTGGAAATGGCCGCGGCCGCGCCGGAGCAGGATTTCATCGGTGTGGAAGTGCACCGTCCGGGTGTCGGCGCGCTGCTCAACGGCGTGCTGACCCAGGGCCTGACCAATCTGCGGGTCTACGATTGCGATGCGATCGAAGTACTCAACCGCTGCATCGCCGATAACAGCCTGGATCGCCTGATGCTGTTTTTCCCCGATCCGTGGCACAAGAGCCGTCACCACAAGCGTCGTATCGTCCAGGCGTCCTTCGCCGAGCTGGTGCGCAGCAAGCTGAAGGTTGGCGGCATTCTGCATATGGCCACCGACTGGGAGCCTTATGCCGAGTACATGCTGGAAGTGATGAATGTTGCGCCGGGTTACCGCAACCTGGCCGAAGACGGCAAGTGCGTGCCACGCCCGGCCGAACGGCCGATCACCAAGTTCGAGCGCCGCGGCGAGCGCCTGGGCCATGGTGTGTGGGACCTGAAGTTCGAAAAGCAGTCCTAAGCATCACGCAATACCTCCTACAGTCGTTTTTGGGGGGCATTCAAGATTGGTGGCGATCCGCCGAAAGCTCTACGTCCCCCACTTGTAAAGGAAGACGAGTCTTGAAAGCCATTTTCGCCTGTGCGCTGGTTCTGGGTTTATTGTTTTGCGCAGCCTGCGAACGGGTAGTCACCCCTGAGGAATACTTTGCAAGTGCGCAGAGAACGGCGGTAAAGATCGAGCGGGAAGCCAATGAGCGCATCAGGCGAGAGGCCGCCGGGGAAACGCTCGAATACACCCCGGAGCAATTGCGCGTTGCAGAGGGCGATATTGAAGCGCTTGCCGATAATTTGAAGCACGCATCGGATGGCGGACACACGCTGGCAACGTACATGCTGGCCAGTCTGCAGGACAATCCGATGTTCTCTGAGCGAACCCGCCTGGAGACTTGCGGCCTGTACCAGAAAGCCATGGATCAAGGGTTACTGGCTGCCGCGGTGGGTTACTACCATTTGTGCGACAAAGCTTATGAACGGTTTGATTTGCACAACGCCGATCATTTGAAATTCCTGCGGTCGCTGGAACAGTTGTTGAGCAAATCCGACGCTCATGCTGGCGATTATCCGCTTCAGGCCAAGCGCTCCCTGTGTTTCCTGGACGAAAGGGCGCCGCAAACGCAGCAAGGTGTGGCGGCTATGCGCGCCCGCGCTGTCGCGTTGATGTTGTCAGAAGAACAATATCGGGCTGAAGCCAATTACATTCTTGCGCTGACACGGGTAAACGCCAGCGACCGGCACGACAGTCAGAGCATTGTGTATCTGGATAACGCTGAAGCGCTGGGCTGCCAGGACTATTACGGGCTCAGCGCGATGATCCGCCATGAAGTCAAATCCAGCGTTAAATAGATGACCCCTGTGGGTGGGAAGCGTGGCGTCCATATTCATTTTGGGTTGTTTTCGGCTCAGCGACGATCGGCGACGACCCCAATGAGTATCAGGACAACCAGCAGCACCGGCGCCAGGCTGTAGTTGTTGAACTGGCTCAGGCCGCGGACGATCCATGGCGTGGCGTAGATCAGCGCCGCGCCGCTGCCGATCATGCACAGCAGCGCCATCATCGGTACGCGCAGGGCGCCGGCGAGGCCGCCCAGGCGTGCTTCGACCCAGCCTTTGATATCGGCGCCGAACAGCACCAGCAGGCAGCCGACGAGGGCCAGGGAGATTTCTGAAAGGTTGCTGCGACTCCAGCGGGACACGGTAGCGAGCAGGTCGAGTATCAAATCCATTCGTTTTCCCTTAGGGCTGAAATCAGCTCAGAAATTTCTGCAGCAAGTCATTGAGGAAGAGTTGGCCGCGCGGGGTGGCGGCCAGGCGTGACGGTTCGACCTGCAACAGGCCGCTTTGTTCGGCGTCGCGGCGACCTTCGGCGAGGCTTTCCAGGGGCAGCCCGGTGCGCTCCGGGTACAGCCGGGCCTCGACGCCTTCGGTCAGGCGCAGGGCGTTCATCAGGAATTCGAATGGCAGCTCTTCGTTGCTCAGGTCCTTTTCGCCGGCCTTGAAGTTTTTCGCCGGGTTGAGGTAGTCCTTGGGCAGGCGGGTCTTCCAAGTACGGACGATGCGCCCGTCCGGATGGCTGAGCTTGCCATGGGCGCCGGCACCGATGCCGATGAAGTCGCCGAAGCTCCAGTAATTGAGGTTGTGCCGGGCCACCCGGCCGGGCTGGGCATAGGCCGAGACTTCGTACTGGGCGTAGCCGTGTTCGGCCAGCAACGCCTGGCCGGCTTCCTGGATGTCCCACAGGGTGTCGTCTTCCGGCAGCGTCGGCGGCTGGTTCCAGAACACCGTATTGGGCTCCAGGGTCAGCTGGTACCAGGACAGGTGGGTCGGCTTCATGGCGATGGCCTGGCGCAGGTCGCTCAGGGCGTCGTCCAGGGACTGATCCGGCAGGCCGTGCATCAGGTCCAGGTTGAAGTTGTCGAACCCGGCCTGGCGCGCCATGCCGGCGGCGCGGACCGCCTCGTCACCGTTGTGGATGCGGCCCAGGGCCTTGAGTTTTTCTTCCTGGAAGCTCTGGATACCGATCGACAGGCGATTGATGCCCAGGGCGCGATAGGCGGTGAACTTCTCCTGCTCGAAGGTCCCGGGGTTGGCCTCCAGGGTGATCTCGATGTCGTGGGCGAACGGGATGCGTTGCTCCACGCCTTTGAGCAGCCGGCCCAGGGCCTGGGCGCTGAACAGGCTCGGCGTACCGCCGCCGAAGAAGATCGAACTCAGCTCGCGGCCATAGACGGCGGGCAGATCCTGGTCGAGGTCGGCCAGCAGGGCGTCGACGTACTCTTCTTCCGGCAGCACGGGGCTGGCGGCGTGGGAGTTGAAGTCGCAGTAAGGGCATTTGCGTACACACCACGGGATGTGGATGTACAGCGCCAGGGGCGGCAGTTGGGGCAGGGCCGCCCGGGGCGTTTGCGCACCGCCGAGAATCAGCGGTTGCGCGGACGAATCTATGGTCATTGCAGGCTCAAGCGTTGCCGCAGAATGGCCATGGCGCGGGCGCGATGGCTGAGTTGGTTCTTTTGGATCGGGTCCAGTTCGGCGCTGGAGCAGTTGCGCTCCGGTACCCAGAACAGCGGGTCGTAGCCGAAACCGTGCTCGCCGCTGGCGGCCGTAAGGATGCGCCCGTGCCACAGGCCTTCGCAGAGGATCGGCAGCGGATCCTCGGCATGCCGTACCAGCGCCAGCACACAGACGAACTGCGCGCCGCGCTCGGCCTCGGGTACATCCTTCAGGGCGTCCAGCAGCTTGGCGTTGTTTGCCGCGTCGCCCTGGCCGTCGGCGTAACGCGCCGAGTAGATGCCCGGCGCGCCGCCGAGGAAGTCCACCGCCAGGCCCGAATCGTCCGCCAGTGCCGGCAGGCCGGAAATGCGCGAAGCGTTACGGGCCTTGAGGATGGCGTTCTCGACGAACGACAGGCCGGTTTCTTCCGGCTCGACGCTGCTGAACTCGCCGATCGAGCGCAGGTGCACCGAGTCGCCGAGCATGGCCTGGAGTTCCTTGAGTTTGCCGGCGTTATGGCTGGCCAGTACGAGTTGGGTAAAAGTCATCATTCGCCGGGGAAAAGCTCTTGGTTGAAATTGATGGTGTTGATCGCGTCACCGGTCTGCACCTTGATTTCGAAGGTGCGGGTTTCCTGCTGCTCCACCGGGTACTGGGCGATGTAGTAGATCGCGCCCTGTTCGGTGACCTGCTTGAATTTCAGCGGCACCGATTGGCTGGTCAGGTCCTTGACGGTCCCGGTGACCTGGGCGACCAGCGGTTTGCCGGCCTTGAGCACCGAAACGTTGATCACGCCCTGGTTCTTGCTGCGCACCAGCTCCGCGGCCTTGGCGATATCCGGTTGCAGGAAGGTGGAGTTGAAGGTGTTGTAGTGCACGGTCACGTCACCGAACACTTCCTGGCGCTCGCCCTTGATGGGCTCGGCGGCCATCGCCGATGCGCTCAGGCACGCTGCCAATAGAAAAGTAACCAAGCGACCCATGATCGTTCTCCTTGCTTTGAACCTGGTTTATACCGCGATCTGGTGATCCTGCAGGCCGGGGCTGCTGACGCGGTAGATGCCGATCTCACCTAACAGATTAGGCCATAGCTTACTGGCCCACCCGTGGCGGTGCTGTTGATCCACCGCAAGGCGATCGATGACCTTGGCTTCACGTTCGCGACAAAGCTCTTCGAAGTCCTCGAATGTGCAGAAGTGGATGTTCGGCGTGTTGTACCAGGTGTACGGCAGGAACTCCGAGACTGGCATCCGGCCCTTGCTGGCCAGGTACCAGCGGCAGCGCCAGTGGCCGAAGTTGGGGAAGGTGATGATGCACTGGCGGCCGACCCGCAGCATTTCGTCGAGGATCCGGTCCGGGTAGTGCACAGCCTGCAGGGCCTGGGTCATGACCACGATATCGAAGCTGTTGCTGGCGAAGTTGCCCAGGCCCTTGTCCAGGTCCTGCTCGATGACGTTGATGCCCTTGGCCACGCACTCGGCGATGTTCTCCGGGTCGTTTTCCAGGCCATAGCCGGTGACTTGCTTGTGATCGCGCAGCCAGCTCAGCAGTTCGCCATTGCCGCAACCGAGGTCGAGCACGCGGCTGCCGGCGGGGATCCATTCTTGGATGATTTCCAGATCGGCTCTCATGGCGTCCTCACAGCGTTATACGGTTCATGTAGTTGCCGAACGCCTGCAGGTAACGCGGGATCGGAATCAGAAAGGCGTCGTGGCCCTGTGGGGCATCGATTTCCAGGTAGCTGACGTCCTTGCGCGCGGCCATCAGGGCGTCCACCAGTTCCCGCGAGCGGGCCGGGGAGAAGCGCCAGTCGGTGGTGAAGGACATCACGCAGAACTTGGCCTTGGCGCCTTCGAAGGTTTTCGCCAGGTTATCGTCGAAGTTCGCCGCCGGATCGAAGTAATCCAGTGCCTTGGTCATCAGCAGGTAGGTGTTGGCGTCGAACCGCCCGGAGAACTCCTCTCCCTGATAACGCAGGTAGCTTTCGACTTGGAACTCGACGCTGTGGAAGTCGTAGTTGAGCTTTTCGCTCTTCAGGCCACGGCCGAATTTCTCGCCCATGGAGTCGTCGGACAGGTAGGTGATGTGCCCGACCATCCGCGCCAGCATCAGCCCGCGCTTGGGGATCACGCCCTGTTCCTGGAACGAGCCGCCGTGGAATTCGGGGTCAGTGAGGATGGCCTGGCGCGCCACTTCGTTGAACGCGATGTTCTGCGCCGACAGCTTGGGCGCCGAGGCGATGGCCAGGCAATGGCGCACCCGGTCCGGGTAGGTGATGGTCCACTGCAGGGCCTGCATGCCGCCCAGGCTGCCGCCGATCACGGCGGCCCACTGGTGGATGCCGATCCGGTCGGCCAGGCGTGCCTGGCTGTGCACCCAGTCTTCCACGGTCAGCACCGGGAAATCGGCGCCGAACGGCTTGCCGGTGTCCGGGTTGACGCTGCTCGGACCGGTGGAGCCGTTGCAGCCGCCGAGGTTGTTCAGGCTGACGACGAAGAACTTGTTGGTGTCGATTGGCTTGCCCGGGCCGATGCAGCTGTCCCACCAACCCGGCTTGCGGTCGTCGGGGCTGTGGTAGCCAGCGGCGTGGTGATGGCCGGACAGGGCGTGGCAGATCAGCACGGCATTGCTCGCCGTGGCGTTCAGCTGGCCGTAGGTCTCAAAGATCAGATCATAGGCTGGCAGGGAGCGGCCGCAGGCCAGGGCCAGGGGCTCGCTGAAGTGCGCCACTTGCGGCGTCACCAGACCAACGGAATCGGCGGGAAAGGCAGTTGGCATCGACCCTGCTCTCGTTTAAATGAGGCGTAAGTCTAAAGACCGCTGCCCCCAGCGGCAAGCAAAGGCCGGGGCTGATTTCAGGCAGTTGAAGCGCAGGGAGACAATCGCGGGCAAGCCTCGCTCCTACACGACCGCGTGGATCTGTAGGAGCGAGCGGGCGGCGATCCGACGTGCCCGCGATGAACGGTGATGAAGTCAGCTGGCCGGCCGCTTCAATTCTGGCAGATCCGGCAGCTTCTTCGGTGCGTTGATCCGCACCCGTTTCTGCCGGTTCAGCTCGCCGCTGATCAGGCTGACCTGGCTCTTGGACACGCCGAAGGCCTTGGCCAGGAAGGCCATCAGGTAGGCGTTGGCCTTGCCCTCCACTGGCGGCGCGGTAAGGCGGATCTTCAGGCGCTCGCCATGCAGCCCGGCGAAGTCATCGCTCCGGGCCGCAGGTTGCAGGTGGCACTCCAGGATCAGGTCGTCGCCGTCCCAGCGAAAGTAGCTCATCACAGAGGCCGGGTCAGATCAGCAGGCGCAGGATTTCCGGCATCATGGTCATGGCTGCCAGGTTGTTGATCACCAGCATGTCGATCAGCTTGAGCACCATGAACGCCAGGATCGGCGAGATATCCAGGCCGCCCATGCTCGGCAGGATGCGGCGGAACGGCGCCAGGGCCGGCTCGCAGATCTGGTTGACCAGTTCGGCACCCGGGTTATGGCTGCCCGGGGCGACCCAGGAAAGGATCACGCTGATGATCAGGGCGAAGAAGAAAATCTTCATGAACAGCGCGGTCACGCCAATGATCGACCAGATCAGCAGCTGCACCGGGTTGCCGGTGGTGCCGTAGGTCAGCAGCAGGGTCAGGGCCATCAGCAGCAGTTGCACGACGATCGCCAGGATCAGCGACGACATGTCCAGGCCGAACAGGCTCGGGATGACCCGGCGCATCGGCTTGAGCAGCGGCTGGGTGGCGCGCACGGCGAACTGGCACAGCGGGTTGTAGAAGTCGGCGCGTACCAGTTGCAGCACGAAGCGCAGCAGCACGATCAGCAGGTACAGGCTGCCCAGGGTTTGCAGCACGTACACCGCCGCAGTGTTCAATCCAATCATCATTGGCTCCTTATTGGCCCAGTTGTTCGGCCATCTCGGCCGAGCGGTGCGCTGCGGCACCCAATGCTTTTTCCACCAGGGCTTCGAAGCCGCTGGCCTGGAACGACTTGATCGCCGCCTCGGTGGTACCGGCCGGCGAGGTCACGCGGCGGCGCAGTTCGGCCGCGTCGACGTCGCTGGACACCGCCATGTGCGCCGCGCCCAGCGCGGTCTGCAGGGTCAGTTGCCGGGCGGTTTCCCGTGGCAGGCCGAGCTTCTCGCCGGCGGCGGTCATGGCCTCGATCAGCAGGAAGAAATACGCCGGGCCGCTGCCGGACACGGCGGTCACCGCGTCCAGTTGCTGCTCCTGTTCCAGCCACAGGACGATGCCTACGGCCGACAGCAGCTCTTGCGCCTGCTGGCGTTGCTCCGCGCTCACCGCGGCGGTGGCGTACAGGCCGCTGGCGCCCTGGCGCAACAGGGCTGGGGTGTTGGGCATGCAGCGCACGATCGGCTGCTCGCCGAGCCATTTGTTCATGCTGGCGCAGGTGATGCCGGCGGCGATGGACACGATCAGCTGGTGCGGCTTCAGGCTGGGGCGCAGGGCTTCGCACACGGCCTTCATGGCCTGTGGCTTGACCGCCAGCACCACCACGTCGACGCCGGCAATGGCTTCGGCGTTGTCGGCGAACACTTCAATGCCGTGCTCGGCCTGGACCTTGGCGCGGGTTTCGGCGCCCGGGTCGCTGGCGCGGATCTGGCTGGCGTCCAGGCCCTTGGCGCGCAGGCCGCCGATCAGGCTGGCAGCCATGTTGCCGGCGCCGATAAAGGCGATACGAGTCTTGCTCATGACAGGTCCTTATTCAGAGGTGGGGCCGCCACGGTCATGGCTGGCCATAATCGCGGGCACCAAACAGGGCGGTACCGATACGTACCCAGGTGGCGCCTTGGGCGATGGCCGCTTCGAGGTCGTGGCTCATGCCCATGGAAAGTGTGTCGGTTGGCAGGTCCAGGCTTTCGTTCAAGCTGCGTACGGCCGCGAAGGCGGCGTCCTGGGCGGCACGATCTTCAGTCGGCTCGGGAATCGCCATCAGCCCGCGCAGTTTCAGGCGCGGCAAGGCGCTGATGGCGCTGGCCAGGGCAGGCAGGTCGGCCGGCGTACAGCCAGACTTGCTGGTCTCGCCACTGACATTGACCTGAATGCAGATGTTCAACGGCGGCAAGTCGGCCGGGCGTTGCTCGGACAGGCGTTGAGCGATTTTCAAGCGATCCACGGAATGCACCCAGGCGAAGTTCTCGGCGATAGCTCGCGTCTTGTTCGACTGAATGGGGCCGATGAAGTGCCAACTCAAGGGCAGGTCGCCGAGTTCCGCCTGTTTGCCCAGGGCTTCCTGCAGGTAGTTCTCGCCGAAGTCGCGCAGACCGGCGGCATAGGCTTCACGCAGCGCCGCGGCGGGCTTGGTCTTGCTCACGGCCAGCAGGCGGACGCTGCTTTCGTCACGTTGCGAGGCCTGCGCCGCGGCACGGATCCGTGCGCTAACCAGGGCGATGTTGTCTGCTATCGTGGACATTCGATGTACGCCAGCGGGTCTTGGGTTCGCGGCATTCTACTGGAATTGGGGAACGCTATGGATATCACTGAGTTGCTGGCCTTCAGCGTCAAACAGGGCGCTTCGGACCTGCACCTCTCGGCCGGTTTGCCGCCGATGATTCGTATCGACGGCGATATTCGCCGGATCAACCTGCCGGTGCTGGAGGCGCAACAGGTGCATGAGCTGATCCTGGCCAGCATGAGCGACCCGCAGCGGGCCGAGTTCAAGGCTGCGCTGGAGATCGACTTTTCCTTCGCGGTGCCGGGCCTGGCGCGCTTCCGGGTCAATGCCTTCAACCATCAGCGCGGCGGCGGCGCGGTCTTTCGCAGTATTGCGGCCAAGGTGCCGAGCCTGGACGAACTGGGCATGGGCGAGGTGTTTCGCCGCATCAGCGAAGTGCCCCGCGGCCTGGTGCTGGTGACCGGGCCGACCGGTTCCGGCAAGTCGACCACTTTGGCGGCGATGATCGATCACCTGAACCAGAGCCGGCACCAGCACATCCTCACCATCGAGGACCCCATCGAGTTCATCCACGAATCGAAGAAGTGCCTGATCAACCAGCGTGAGGTGCATCGCGACACCCGCAGTTTTTCCACGGCGCTGCGTTCGGCCCTGCGCGAAGACCCGGATGTGATCCTGGTCGGTGAGATGCGCGACCTGGAAACCATCCGCCTGGCGTTGACCGCTGCGGAGACCGGGCATCTGGTGTTCGGCACCCTGCACACCACCTCGGCGGCAAAAACCGTGGACCGGGTGGTGGATGTGTTTCCGGCCGAGGAGAAGGCGATGGTCCGCTCCATGCTTTCGGAATCGCTGCAGGCGGTGATTTCCCAGGCGCTGGTGAAGCGTATCGGCGGCGGTCGGGTAGCGGCTCACGAGATCATGCTGGGGACCACGGCGATCCGTAACCTGATCCGCGAGGACAAGGTGGCGCAGATGTACTCGGCGATCCAGACCGGTGGGGCGCAGGGGATGCAGACCCTGGACATGAGCCTGAAAGCGCTGGTGGATGCTGGGCTGGTCAGCCGGGAGCACGCCCGGGAGAAGGCGCGGGCGCCGGAGAGTATTTGAGGGGGGAGAGGTGTCGGGGCGGCAAATGCAATCGCGAGCCATCGAGCATGGCTGCTCGATGGCTCGCGATCAGGGAAAGCGGATCAGCGCTGAACGATGCGCAGGGTGTTCTGCTCTTTTGGCAGGACCCGCTTGGCCACTACGTAGTTCTTGTCCCAGTACGGCTTCTTCAGGGTATCGATGGTCACCGACTTGCCGCGGCGCGGCGCGTGGATGAAACGATCGTTGCCCAGGTAGATGGCGACGTGGTTGACTCGGCGGCTCTTGAGGTTGAAGAACAGCAGGTCGCCAGGCTTGAGGTCCTTGCGCTCGACTTTCTGCCCGTGGCCGCTGGCCATGGCATTGGAGGTGCGCGGCAGATCGACGGCGGCGACGTCGTTGAACGCGTATTTCACCAGGCCGCTGCAGTCGAAGCCTTTGCTTGGGCTGCTGCCGCCCCAACGGTAAGGGGTACCCAGTACGTTGACGGCACGGCTGAGCACGGTGCTGCTCTGCTTGGCCGCCATCTGCGGCACCGGCTTGCTGCTGACGCTGCTCAGGTGAGTCGGGCGTTTGACCGACAGCTTGTTCTTGGAGCTGTTCTTGCTGACTTGGGTGACGTGGGCTTTTGGAGTGAAGCCGTTCACGTTAGGAAGACGTTGCTCACGATTGGTGGCGTGGGCGGCCAGTGGCATCAATAGGCAAATGGTTAGCCATGTCTTGAAAAATGGACGCATTAGGCAAGGCTCATATGGGTTAGCGCGCAACTTTATAACAGCTTTTTTGTCACTTCTCAGGCCGTTGGTCGATTCAACCTGGAGGTCAAATTCGCTGAAGAGGCGGCAAATTGACGCAATTGTCCGACAGAAGTCAGGCAGTACAAGGGTTTCACGGCAGGGACCTTAACATTTGCCACACGTCGGCCGCCTGTAAAAAAGTCACAAAGAATTAAAGAAAATTTATCTATTGCGTGGAACGAGGTACTTAATGAACACCTATCGCTCGGACGGTTCGACCCATGACACCCACAGCAAGGTGATCGGTTACCTGTTGTGGATTTTCGGTTTTACCGGCTCCCACCGCTTCTATTACGGCAAGCCGATTACCGGAACTATCTGGTTCTTCACCCTGGGCTTGCTGGGTATCGGCTGGCTGATCGACCTGTTCCTGATCCCGGCCATGGACCGCGAAGCCGACCTGCGTTTTACCCCGGGGCCGATCGAATACAGCGTCGCCTGGATCCTGCTGACCTTTCTCGGGATCTTTGGCGTGCACCGCATGTATCAGGGCAAATGGATCAGCGGCCTGCTGTACCTGCTGACTGGCGGGGTGTTCTTTCTGGGGGTCTTGTACGACTTCTGGACGCTGAACGACCAGGTGTCGTTGCGTAACGCGCAGCGGCGTTGAATGCAGGAGCGCCATCGCGAGCAAGCTCGCTCCTACAGAAGAAGTACGGCGCCCATGTGGCCTGTGCCGTACCTGTAGGAGCGAGCTTGCTCGCGATCATGGCCGTCAGCCCTTGTGGCTGATCCGCCCATCCACCAGGGTGTAGCGCACCACGCCCGGCAGGCTATGGCCGAGGAACGGGCAGTTCTCGCCTTTCGACAGCCAGTGTTCGCCGGCCACGGTGGACGTGCTCGGGTCGAACAGTACCAGGTCCGCCGGAGCGCCCACCGCCAGCTTGCCGGCTGGCAGGCGCAGGGCGTCGGCCGGGCCGCTGCTCAGGCGGGCCAGCAGGGTCGGCAGGTCGAGCAGGCCGTCTTCCACCAGGGTCATGGCCAGTGGCAGCAGCAGCTCGACGCTGCTGATGCCCGGCTCGGTGGCACCGAAAGGCGCCAGCTTGGCGTCCCGTTCATGGGGCTGGTGGTGGCTGGAAATGGCCTGGACCACTCCGGACTTCACGGCTTCACGCAGGCCTTCGCGGTCGGCGCGCGAGCGCAGCGGCGGCTGCACGTGATAGAGGCTGGAGAAGTCGATCAGCGCGTCGTCGGTGAGGATCAGCTGGTACAGCGCCACGTCGGCGGTCACCGGCAGGCCGCGGGCCTGGGCCTGGGCGATCAGGGCCACGCCCCGGGCGCTGGTCAGCTGGCTGAAGTGGGCGCGCACGCCGCTTTGCTCCACCAGCAGCAGGTCGCGGGCCAGGGCCACGGTTTCCGCGGTTTCCGGAATGCCCGGCAGGCCGAGGAAGCTGGCGGTGGCGCCTTCGTGGGCCAGGCCGCCTTCGGCCAGGTCGCGGTCCTGGGAGTGGAAAATCACCGTCAGGTCGAAGGTCGCCGCGTATTCCAGCGCCCGGCACAGGGTGCGGGTGCTGCGAAAGCTCTCCAGGCCGTTGCCGAAGGCCACGCAACCGGCGTCGCGCAGGGCGATCAGCTCGGCCAGCTGTTCGCCGTCCAGGCCTTTGCTCAGGGCGCCGATCGGGAACACCTTGGTATTGCCGGCTTCGCGGGCGCGATCGAGGATCAGCTCGGCCACCGCCGAGGTGTCCAGCACCGGCTTGGTGCGGGGTGGGCAGCACAGGCTGGTGACGCCACCGGCCGCGGCGGCGCGGGTTTCGCTGGCGATGGTGCCTTTGCGGCTGTAGCCCGGCTCGCGCAGGGAGACGTTCAGGTCCACCAGCCCGGGCGCGGCCACCAGGCCCTTGGCGTCGAGGCTTTCGACCGCGCTGAAACCGGCCGGGGCGGCGCCGATGGCGACGATCTTGCCGGCTTCCAGATGGATATCGCTGACTTGATCCAGGCCGCTGCTTGGATCGATGACACGGGCGCCGAGAATGCTGAGCTTCACTGGGCGTTCTCCTGCTCGAATTGTCGCTGGGCGGTCTGCCCGCTCATGGCCATGGACAGCACGGCCATGCGTACCGCGATGCCGTAGGTCACCTGGTTGAGGATCACCGAGTGCGGACCGTCGGCCACCGCCGATTCGATCTCCACGCCGCGGTTGATCGGCCCCGGGTGCATGACGATGGCGTCCGGCTTGGCGCCGGCCAGGCGCGCGGTGGTCAGGCCGAACAGGCGGTAGAACTCGCCCTCGCTCGGCAGCAGGCCGCCCTGCATGCGCTCACGCTGCAGGCGCAGCATGATCACCACGTCGACGTCTTTCAGGCCTTCGGCCATGTCGGTGTAGACCTTCACCCCGTATTGCTCGATGCCGATCGGCAGCAGGGTCTTTGGCGCGATCACGCGGATGTCCGGGCAACCCAGGGTTTTCAGGGCCAGCATGTTCGAGCGCGCCACCCGCGAGTGCAGGATGTCGCCGACGATGGCCACCGAGAGGTTTTCGAAGCCGCCCTTGTGCCGACGGATGGTGAGCATGTCGAGCATGCCCTGGGTCGGGTGGGCGTGACGGCCGTCGCCGCCGTTGATGATCGCCACCTGCGGGCACACATGTTCGGCGATGAAGTGCGCGGCGCCGGAGTCGCCGTGGCGCACGACGAACATATCGGCGGCCATGGCTTCGAGGTTGCGCAGGGTGTCGAGCAGGGTTTCACCCTTGCTGGCCGAGGAGGTGGACACGTTGAGCGTGATCACGTCCGCCGACAGGCGCTGGGCCGCCAGTTCGAAGGTGGTGCGGGTGCGGGTGGAGTTCTCGAAGAACACGTTGCACACGGTCTTGCCGCGCAACAACGGGACTTTCTTCACCGCCCGGGCGCCGACTTCGAGGAAGGAGTCGGCGGTGTCGAGGATTTCCGTCAGCAGCTCGCGACGCAGACCGTCGAGCGAGAGGAAGTGGCGCAGCTGGCCCTGATCGTTGAGCTGCAGCGGGCGCTTGGCGTCTAGAGGCGTCATCGCAATGGACTCTTTAGATGGGCGAATTAAAGGGCGAGGTCTTGAAGCTCGAGTTGAAGCGGCGCAGGACCGGACAATTTTACCCGCTCGTGGGCGGCCAGCGACAGGGTGGCGCCGACCACGTTCGGGCGGATCGGCAGCTCGGCGGCGTCCAGGTCCAGGAGACAGACCAGGGTCACGCTGGCCGGGCGGCCGTAGTCGAACAGCTCGTTGAGGGCGGCGCGGATGGTGCGGCCGCTCATCAGCACGTCGTCGATCAGGATCAGGTGCTGGCCCTCGATCTCGAACGGCAGCTCGGAAGGGCGCACCTGCGGGTGCAGGCCGTTCTGGCTGAAATCGTCGCGGTAGAAGGACACATCCAGGGTACCCAGCGGCGCGTCGCTGCCCAGTTCGGCGAGCAGGGCCTGGGCGACCCAGACACCGCCGGTACGGATGCCGATATAGCGGGGCTCGCTGATGGCGCGTTGTTCCAGGTGGGCGGTGAGACGCACGGCCATCTGGCTGATCAGTTCGGCGGGGTTGGGCAGGCTCATGATTGCTCCTTCGTGGGCCCGCGCCTGGTTGCGTGCAGCAAGGCGCAGGGTCTTACGGCTGGTGTTGTGGCCAGGAGGCGCGTGGCCGGGGGTTGACCACGCATCTTCAGGATTCGGCGTTTCAGTTGTTCAACAGCGCTGCGTTTTCGTCGAGCCAGCCTTGCAGCAGCAGGGCGGCGGCGATGGCGTCGACCGGGTTGTCGCGGTAACTGCCTTTCTGGCCGCCACGGGCCAGGCGTTCGCCCTTGGCCTCGAAGGTGGTCAGGCGTTCGTCATGGGTATAGAAGGGCAGGTTGTAGCGACCGTTGAGGCGCCGGGCGAATTTCTCGGCGCGTACGCACATCTCGCTCGGGGTGCCGTCCATGTTCAGCGGCAGGCCGACCACCACCGCATCCGGCTTCCATTCCTTGATCAGGGCTTCGACCTGATTCCAGTCCGGCACACCGTTCTGCGCTTTCAGGGTGCACAGCTCGCGGGCCTGGCCGGTAATCGCCTGGCCGACCGCCACGCCGATCTGCTTGGTGCCGTAGTCGAACCCGAGGATCAGTCGCAGGGCCATCAGGCGTGGCCCGCCTGGCTGGTCAGCAGGGCGAGGTTGATGCCCAGGTGCTTGGCCGCCGCTTCCAGGCGCAGTTCGCTGCTGGTGTTGAACAGGATGTCGGCGTCGAACGGGCAGGTCAGCCAGGCGTTATTCGCCAGTTCGGCTTCCAGCTGCCCGGCTTCCCAGCCGGCATAACCCAAGGCGATCAGGCTTTTCACCGGGCCGACACCGTCGGCGATGGCGAACAGCACGTCCTGGGACGTCGACAGCGACAGGCCGTCCAACTCGACCGTGGCCTGGAAGGTCGGGCCGCTGGGGTGCAGGACAAAGCCGCGATCGGTCTGCACCGGGCCGCCGATGAAGATCGGCACATGCTGGCAGAGCGCTGGCGGGTCGATCTCGGGGCGCAGTTGTTCGAGGATGTCGGCGAGGTTCAGGTCCTGCGGACGGTTGACCACCAACCCCATGGCGCCATTGGCATTGTGCTCGACGATGTAGGTCAAGGTGTGTGCAAAGTTCGGGTCGGCCATGTGTGGCATGGCGATCAGGAAGTGATGCTTGAGGTAGCTGGGGCTGACGTTCTTCATGAGCGCTAGTGTGGCGGTGGAGGGGCGAACTGACAAGCTGGGGATGCTCTCATCCCCCATGAATCCTGCAGGGGGATCAGTTGCTGGACAGCCTGTCGCCGCGGGCGAACTTCCAGGTGCGGATGATCTCCAGGCGGTCGATATCCGACAGGTCGCCGGTAAAGGGCGCGAACGGCGCCGCCAGGCGCACGATGCGCTGGGCCGCCTGGTCCAGCAGCGGCTGGCCGGAGGACTCCAGCACCAGCACCTCGTACAGCGAGCCGTCGCGGTTGATCGACACCATCAGCCGCAGGTTGCCGTAGATCTGCTTGCGCCGGGCTTCTTCCGGGTAGTTGAGGTTGCCGATGCGCTCGACCTTCTTGCGCCATTCGTCCTTGTACCAGGCGCCCTTGTCGCGCATGGTCGAAGCCGCGCTCAGGCGGTGGATGCGCGGGCGCTTGGCGTACAGCTGCTGCTCCTGGGCCAGTTCGGCCTCCAGGCTGGCGATGTCGCTGGACAGCTGCTCGCTGTCGAACGTTGGTACGGGAACCTTGGGTTTGGCCTCGGTCTTGACCTCTTCACGCTTGGTGACGGTCTTTTTCGGTTTCGGCGCGGTGGTGGCGACCGCGGCCTTGGGCGCGGCTTCTTTGACCTCGGTCTTGGCCGGAGGCGGCGGGGTGATCTTGTTGACCTTGTTTTCCTGGAACGGCGCCACTTCGGTGGTCTTCGGGATCGCCTTCTTGTCCAGGGTGCCGCTGCCTTCCTGGTTTTCCTGGGCAAGGAAATCGGCCTTCTTCGGCTTGGTCTCGCTCTTGAAGGTGGCCAGGGTGATTTCCAGGGTCTTGCTGATCTGCTTGGGTTCGGCGAAGGAGAAACCCAGGCCGAGAATCAGCGCGATATGCAGCAGGGCGGCCAGGAACAGGGTAAATCCCAGGCGATCGGCCGGGCGCACGCCGCTGTAGGCCAGCTCGGGAGGCAGATCGGAAGGGAGAGCCATCAGCGGTTCACAAAAGTCATCAGCGGTTCAACATCACAAAAAACTTCACAAGACCAACATCGCGGGTTTCACAGGCGGCGCATGATAACGCAATGTTGGTTTGTGCTTGGCAGTTCTGGATCAACGAGCCTTGAGCTTCTGATCGATGGCATCCATCAGCATTGCGCCAATGTTGGTGCCGAAGGCGTTGTCGATCTCGCGGATGCAGGTCGGGCTGGTGACGTTGATTTCGGTCAGGTGCTCACCGATCACGTCGAGCCCCACGAACAGCAGGCCTTTCTCGCGCAGGGTCGG
>NZ_JACNAC010000060.1:0-39983 GCF_017349775.1 Pseudomonas sp. GW460-12-10-14-TSB1 | reverse complement strand
CCACCCGACCAGGTGGAGGCCCACGGAACTGCATTTTTTCCGGCCGACACCACTCCACGGTCAATAGCTCCACCCGAACCTGAAACCGGCTCAAGCCCCCGCCGCCATGGCTTTCGAACCATGGCCCCGGCGCAGCTTTGCCCAAAAAAACATAACAACGCCAACCTATACACCTGGGGTTCACCATGCAGCACTTCACCGCACACCGCCTGACGCTGGCCGTCTCCCTGAGCGCCGGCGTCTCGCTGAACCTGGCCGGGCTGCCGGCCCACGCCGAAGAAAGCACCGACAAGGCTGCCCTGCCGGTGGTCACCGTCACCGCCGAGCACCATGCCGAGGACCTGCAAAAGGCCCCGCTGGCGATCTCCGCGTTCGATGAAAAAGCCCTGGAAGACAAGCAGATCAAGAGCATCCGCGACCTCTCCGGGCAGGTGCCGAACCTGACCCTCAGCCGCCAGTCGATCTCCTACAGCGCGCAGACCTACGGCATCCGGGGCATCGGCGAGACCGATCCGATCCAGGAAGCGGCCGTGGCGGTCTACGCCGACGACCTGTACATCCCGCGGGCGATTTCCTCGATGCTCGATTTCAACGACGTCGAGCGCGTCGAGGTGCTGCGCGGTCCCCAGGGCACCCTGTACGGACGCAACAGCAGCGCCGGGGCGATCCGCGTGATCACCCGCGACCCGACCCAGGAAACCCGGGGTTTCCTCGAACTCGGCGCGGGCAACTACAACGCCCAGAACGGCCGCCTGTTGATCAGCGGGCCGCTGGTGGACAACGCCCTGTTCGGCAGTTTCTCGGCAATCCGCCTGAGCCGCGACGGCACCGTCTCCAACCCCACCCGCGGCAAGGACGTGAACAACGTCGATATCCAGTCGTACCGCGGCAAGCTGCGCTACAAGCCGGACGACTCGCCCTGGGATGTGCAGCTGACCCTGGCCGGCACCTTCGACCGGGGCGACACCACCAGCTACACGCCCTTCGATGCCAACGGCCGCTTCGACAAGTTCAAGAGCTACAGCAGCCTCGATCCGAAGAACCGCCTCGACCAGGGCAGCTCGGTGCTGCGGGCGATCTACGCCATCGACGAGCACCTGAACTTCAAGTCGGTGACCGCCTACTCGGCCTTCCATCAGCCGGTGGACTACGACAACTCGGGCCAGGCGGCGCTGATCCAGAACAACCTGATCCTCTACAAGCAGGACTACGCCACCCAGGAATTCCAGCTCAACGGCGACTACGACGACTTCAGCTTCAGCTCCGGCCTGTACCTGTACCGCGAGAAGTTCGACGCCGAGCGCGACAACCTCACCTACTCGGTGGCGCGCAACCGGGTGATCGGCCAGGGCCAGTACAGCACCACCCACACCGAGAGCTACGCGCTCTATGGCCAGGGCAGCTACAGGATCACCCCGCAGCTGTCGCTGATCGCCGGGCTGCGTTTTACCCGCGAGCACAAGAACTTCGAGTACGACAACTACGCCATCGACACCAATCGGCGGATCACCGGCAGCAACTTCAGCGCCGATTCGAGCAAGTCCTGGCAGTCCACCAGCCCGAAACTCGGCTTCGAATACGCCTGGACCCCGTACCTGAACCAGTACGCCTACGTGGCCAAGGGCTTCAAGGCCGGTGGCTACGACAACCGCGCGCCGACCCGGGCCGCCGCCGAGCAGGCGTTTTCCCCGGAAGACGTGACCACCTGGGAAACCGGCTTCAAGGGCGACTTCTTCGACCGCCGCCTGCGGGCCAACCTGGCGCTGTTCTACAACGACTACAAGGACCTGCAGACCAACGCCTACGACCCGGCGCTGGGCGTCAGCCTGCGCACCAACGTCGGCCAGGCCCACACCTACGGGGTCGAGCTGGAAACCCTCAGCGCCCTGACCAACGACTTGCAGCTGACCTTCAACCTCGGCTACCTGCAAAGCCAGTACGACGACTTCGAGAACGCCAGCGGCGCCGGGGTCGATGCCAACGGCAAGCAGCTGGTGTTCTCGCCGCGCTGGAACACCAGCCTCGGCCTCAATTACACCATCCCCGCCGGCCTGCCCGGCACCTGGCTGGCCGGCACCGATGCGCAGTTCCAGACCAAGTCCTACGCCAACGCGCTGAACGACGACATCCAGGAAATCCCCCAACAGACCTTCTGGAACGCCAACACCCGCTACATCTCCGGCGACGGCCACTGGACCACCACCCTGGCGGTGAAAAACCTGCTCGACCGCGCCTATCCGCAATCGGTGGGCTACGTGCCGTCCAGCGGCGCCCGTTATTACTCGGTCAACGACCCGCGAACCCTGTTGCTGTCCGTGCGCTACGACCTCTGACCCCCTCATCGGCAAACATGCCAAGGAGTACCTTATGGCTTTTACCCGCAGGCAACTGATTTCCCGTATCGCCGCCGTCGGTGGTTATTCCGCCGCCGTCGGCGCCCTCGATGCCCTGGGGCTTGCACCCAAGGCGCTGGCGGCGAGTTTCGACCCGCTGCAACTGGGCAGCAGCGGCAAAGGCAAGCATGTGGTGGTGGTCGGCGCCGGTATTTCCGGGCTGGTCAGCGCCTATGAACTGCGCAAGGCCGGTTTCAGCGTGACCATTCTCGAGGCCCGCGAGCGGGTCGGTGGACGCAACTGGACCCTGCGCCGCGGCAGCAAGGTGGAGTTCGACGACGGCGTCAGCCAGACCGTGGACTTCGATGAGGGGCAGTTCTTCAACGCCGGTCCGGCGCGCATTCCCAGTCATCACCAGACCCTTCTCGGCTATTGCCGCGAACTGGGCGTCGAGCTGCAAGTGCTGGTCAACAGCAGCCGCAACGCCCTGGCCTTGCCCGACGCCCGGCAGCCGGCGTTCCAGCTGCGCCAGGCGGTCAACGACAGCCGTGGCCAGCTGTCCGAACTGCTGGCACGCAGTGTCAGCCGCAAGGCCCTGGACCAGGACCTCAGCGCCGACGACCGCCAGGCGCTGCTGAGTTTCCTCAAGGTCTATGGCGACCTCAACGCCGACTTCAAATACCAGGGCTCGGTGCGTTCGGGCTACACCCGCCTGCCCGGCGCCGGCGACCAGACCGGTATCACCCGGGCGCCGCTGGAATTGCAGACCCTGCTCAATCCCAAGCTCTGGGGCGCGCTGGTGTTCGATGAAATCCCCGAGTTTTCCTCGACCATGTTCCAGCCGGTGGGCGGCATGGACCGCATTCCCCTGGCGTTCTACGACAAGCTCAAGGACGCGGTGCGCTTCCACGCCGAGGTCAGCGACATCCAGACTTCCGAGCAAGGCAGCCGCGTCACCTACAAGGACCGCCAGACCGGCAAGAGCCAGACCCTGAGCGCCGACTACGCCATCGTCACGGTACCGCTGCCGCTGCTGGCCAAGCTGCCGAGCAATTTCAGCACGCCGTTCAAGCAGGCGATCCTCAGCGCCCAGAGCGACCAGGCGAACAAGGTGGCTTGGCAGTCGCCGCGTTTCTGGGAAACCGACTTCAACATCTTCGGCGGGCTGTCCTACCTGGACCATGAAGTCAAAGGCCTGTGGTACCCCAGCGACCGGCTGAACAGTGCCCAGGGCATCCTCATCGCCGCCTACAACACCAGCGCGGCGGCCCAGGCCTTCAGCCAGAAATCCCTCGCCGAGCAGTTCACCTCCTCGCGCCAAGCCGTCGAACTGCTGCACCCCGGGCACAGCGCCAAGCTGCAAAAACCGGTGGCCATCAACTGGTCCAAGGTGCCCTTCAGCAAAGGCCCGTGGATCGTCAACGACGAGGTTGGCGGGCAGGCCTATCACATCCTCAACCAGCCCCAGGGCCGCACCTACCTGGCCAGCGACGCCCTGGCCCATGGCGGCGTCGGCATCTGGCAGAACAGCGCCGCCGATTCGGCGCGGCGCATCGTCAGCCTGATTGGCCGCCATGCCGAACGCCAGCAACCGGGCGTGGCCGCCTGATTTTCCCCACTGATTTCCCCCAAGACAGAAGGACCGACCGATGAAAACCACCACTCTGATTGCAGGACTGCTCATGACCGCCACCGCATTCGCCAGCCACGCCGACGAAATCAGGCGCATCGCCCTGCCCAATTCCAACTTTCCGATTTCCCTGGCGGTGGCGGTGCCGGCGCAGACCGAGCTGCTGTTCGTCAGCGGCCTGCTCGCTGATCTGCACGACCCGCAAGCGCCGAAGGACTCCTTTGCCGCCTACGGCGACACCGCGACCCAGACCACCTCGATCCTCAACAAGCTCAAGGGCGTGCTGCACAGCCAGGGCCTGGACCTGGGGGACGTGATCCAGTTGCGGGTGTTCCTGGTGGGCGACCCGGCCAAGGGCGGCAAGCTGGATTTCGCCGGGTTGCAGCAAGGCTATACGCCGTTCTTCGGCAGCGCCGAGCAGCCGCACAAGCCGGCGCGCACCGCGGTGCAAGTGGTCGCCCTGCCGCTGCCCGGCGGCCTGGTGGAAATCGAAGCCGTCGCTGCTCGCAAGAAGTGACCCGGACCTAGCCGATATTCAGGAGCCCCCTCTCATGCTCAAGCGCTCAACTGCCCGACGTACTGCAGCGGTCTATCGCCCGTTGTTGCTGCCGCTGTCGATTGCCTGCGGCCTGGCTTCATCCAACCTGGAGGCCGCCGAAGGTGCCTCGCCGACCCTCGATACGGTGGTGGTCACGGGCAACCGTGGCACCGCCGAACGTACCGTGACCACCAGCCCGACGCCGATCGACGTGGTCACCGGCGAACAACTGCGCGCGGTGGGCAAACCCAGCCTGCTGGAAGCGCTGAGCAAGTTCATCCCGTCCTTCAATCTGCCCGACCGCGCCGGCTGGGACGCCAGCGGCGTGGTGCGCTCGGCCACCCTGCGCGGGCTCACCGCCTCCCATGTGCTGGTGCTGGTCAACGGCAAGCGCCGGCACACCAGCGCCACCTTGAACATCAACGGCATCAACAGCGGCGCGGCGCCCAGCGACCTCGACCTGATCCCGGTGGCGTCCATCGACCATATCGAGGTTCTGCGTGACGGCGCGGCGGCGCAGTACGGCTCGGACGCGATTTCCGGGGTGATCAATATCATCCTCAAGCAGACCACCGGCGGCAGCTCCGACACCACCCTCGGCCAGGGCTACGACGGCAAGCGCGGCACCGCCCAGGAGGCGCTCAACTACGGCTTCCAGGTCGGCGAGGCCGGGGTGCTGAATGTCTCGCTGGACACCCGTTACCAGGAGCGCGACAACAAGGCCGGCAGCAACGGCTACAGCAGCCATTACTACCCGCTGGCCGACGGCTCGCCCGACCCGCGCGAGGCCGACGCCAGCCACCACACCTACAAGGGCTACGGCCTGCCCCGCAGCCAGCTGGCCGATGTCGGCTACAACCTCGACCTGCCGCTGAACGACGCCGTCACCCTGTATTCGTTCTCCACCCTGGCGACCCGGGAGAACAACGACGGGCAGAACTTCCGCCTGCCCAACGGCCGCAACACCATCACCACCGGCCCCAATGGCTACCCCAACGGCTACAGCCCTTATTGGCTGGTCAACGAAACCGACTTCCAGTCGGCGTTCGGCGCCAAGGGCGAGAACTTCGGCGGCTGGGCCTGGGACCTGAGCAGCACCTACGGGCGCAACTACGCCAAGCAGCGCACCTACGACAACCAGAACCCGTCCCTGGGGGAAAACACCCCGAACAAATTCACCTCCGGCATCTACATCGCCGACCAGCTGACCAGCAACCTGGACCTGAAGCACAGCTACGAGATCGGCCTGGCCAAGCCGCTGGACGTGGCCTTCGGCTTCGAGCACCGGCGCGAAAGCTACGAGACCCGCGCCGGCTCCGAAGCCTCCTATATCGATGGCGGCTATGTGTTTCCCGCCGGCCACCCGCGCGCCGGGCAACGCCCCGACCCGGGGGCCCAGGTGACCAATGGCATCAGCCCCGAGGATGAGCAGAAGATCAGCCGCAACAGCGTCGCCAGCTACATCGACCTGGGTTTCTACCCCGTGGAGCAGTGGTATGTGGGTCTCGCCGCGCGCTACGAGCATTACAACGAAGGCGTGGGCGCCACCCGCAGCGGCAAGCTCAGCACCCGCTATGAGTTCAACCCGGTGTTTGCGCTGCGCGGCACCATCAGCAACGGCTTTCGCGCGCCGTCCCTGGCCAACCAGATCTTCACCGCGCGCTCGACCGGCTTTGACACCATCAATGGCGTCTACCAGTCCTACAACTACGTGATCCTGCCGGTGGATTCGGCCGGCGCCCAGGCGCTGGGGGCGCAGTCCCTGAAGCCGGAGCGCTCGACCAACTTCAGCCTGGGGTTTGCCCTGACCCCCAGCGAAGACCTGAGCCTGACCGTGGATGGCTACGTGATCAACCTGCGCGACCGCCTGGTGCTCAGCGAACGCTTCCAGGGCCCGGGCGTGGCCGCCCTGCTCGACAGCATCGGCGTGCCCGCCACCGCCGGCGCGCAGTACTTCACCAACGGCGCCAACACCCGCACCTCCGGGGTCGATGTGGTGGGCAATTACCGGCAGAACCTGGCCAGTTACGGCTCGGTGAAATGGACCGCGGCGCTGAACTACAACCACACGCAAATCCTCAGCGTCAGCGACACCCCCGCGCAACTGAGCGCCCTGGGCAGCAACTTCCAGCTGCTCGGGCGCCAGTCGCGGGCGCTGCTCACCAAGACCTCCCCCAGCAGCAAGATGATTTTCTCCGCCGACTGGGCGATCCGCGACTTCGACATCAACCTGCGGCTGACCCGCTACGGCACCTATACCGAGGTCAACAGTTCGAGCAACCCGGACCTGGACCGCGAATACTCGGCCAAGTGGATCACCGACCTGGACGTGGCCTATGCCTTCGACAAGCAACTGACGGTGGCGGTGGGCGCGCAGAACCTGTTCGACAAGTACCCCGACCATATCGGCGTGAGCAACTCGTCGTTCGGCGACAACTGGGGCAGCTATTCGCCCTTCGGCTTCACCGGCGGTTACTACTACACTCGTGTGCAATATGCCTTCTGAGGTACCCCGCGGCAGAGGTAATGCCGCCGGCGCCGGGCTTCGACGCGACGCCGGGTTCCTGCCCCAGGCGTCGCCCTTTTTACCGCGAGCGTAGCTGCCCATGACTGATGTGTTCGCCAAGGTGGCCCTCGGGCCGCTGTTACTCGCCCAGGGGATTTACACCCGCTGGGTCACCCCCAGATTGCCGGAGGCCGAAGGCCCGCGCCAAGGCGGGCACGCCGACGCCAACGGGCCGGCCCTGCGCCTGTTGATCCTCGGCGATTCCGCGGCGGCGGGTGTCGGCGCCGGCACCCAGGACGAGGCGATGGCCGGCCGGCTGGTGGCCGGATTGGCCGGCGACTTCCAGCTGTCATGGCAACTACGGGCACAGTCCGGGCTGGACTCTCGGCAGTTGTTCCAGCTGTTGGCGGACGGCCCGGCCGAGCCCTTCGATGTGGCCCTGGTGTCCATCGGCGTCAACGACGTCACCAGCACCATCGCCGCGGCCGAATGGCAGGCGCGGATCTCACGCCTGATCGAGCTCTTGAGCGACCGGTTCGCGGCCAGGCACATTGTCTTCCTGCCCGTACCGCCCATGCACCTGTTCCCCGCCCTGCCCCAGCCGCTGCGCTGGTACCTGGGCCTCAGGGCCCGGCGCTTCAACAGCCTGCTGGTCGAACTGCTGGCCGGCCTGGAGCACTGCACATTACTGGCGACCCGCTTCCAGCCGGCCGCCAACCTGATGGCCGGCGACGGCTTCCACCCCTCCCCGGTGCTCTACCAGATCCTCGCGGACGAAGCGGCGCAGGTGATTCGCCAGCGCTGCGCTCGTTAAGCCACTCCCGGTCCTCACACCAGCCCCAGCCCTGGACGCCGGCCAACAAACTCCGGGGTTTCGCGCATGGTGCCGGCCAGCCTGCTCGATATCATTGGCTGGCCGGTTCGCCGCCGCCTGTCAGCCCTGAACCGGCGCCCTGACGCTCACCTCGATCCCCAACGGACCCGATACCTTATGCCCGCACCCACGCTTGCCGGTGGACGGCGTTCGAGCTGCTTTTTGTTTTGCCTGGCGCTGTCCTTGATGGTGCCCCTGATGAACAGCAGTGCTCCGACCCCGCTCTACCCCTTCTACAAAGAGCAGTTCGACCTGAGCGCGCTGGACCTGACGCTGATTTTCGGCGCCTATGGCATCGGTGTGCTGATCGCCCTGGTGGCCATGGCGCGGATCGCCGGCAGTGTCAGCGACCTGCGCCGTCTGTTCGTCCCCGCCAGCCTGCTGGTGCTGGTCGGTGCCGCGGCCTTTGCCCATGGCACGTCCCTGGGCCCGCTGTGCGCGGCGCGGTTGCTGGCCGGCCTCGGCTCGGGGGTGATGACCGCGGCGGTGAATGTGGCGCTGGTGCGTTTCAACCCGGGGCACAACGACAAGTTGCCGGCCCTGGTGGCGACCCTGGCGATGGTCTCGGGCCTGGCCCTGGGGCCGCTGGTCAGCGGCGCGGCGTTGCAGTTGGAGCTGCGTCCCCTGGCCTCGCCCTTCTGGCTGATCGCCGCGCTCGGACTGGCGTCGGCGGTCGCGACCCTGATCCTCTGGCCATCCCGGGCGGCCAGCGATGCGGCGGCGCCCACTCCGGAAAACACCCGCCCGGCCAGCCTCAGACAAGCCTTGCGTGGCATCGGCCTGCCCTTTCACCTCTGCGCCTGGAGCGTGTTTTTCAGCTGGTCGTTCGCCGCCTGCGTGTTCGTGATCGGCCCCCAGGTGGCGCAGCAGGTGTTTGGCCTGGAGGACCGCGGGGTCTTTGGTTATGTGATCTGCGCCTACTTGCTGATCGCCGGCATGAGCCAGCTCTACTGCCAGCGCCTGGACGCCCGCCAGGCACTGCTCAGCGGCTGGTTGTGCCAATGCCTGACGCTGCTGATCCTGCTCCTGGCCTGCTACAGCCAGGCCCTGTACCTCGCCCTGCCGGGGTTGGCGATCGGCGGTTATGCCTATGGCGCGCTGTTCGTCGGCAATGCCCGCCTGGTCAACCAGCTAGCGCCCCGGCACAGCCACGGCAAATTGATTGCCTATTTCTACGCCACCGTCTACCTGTTCAACGCCACCCCCGTGCCCTTGGGGCTGCTGGTGGACGCCTGCGGCATCGTCACCGCCAGCAACGTCGCGCTGGGGCTGTTCCTGGTCATTGGCCTGGGCCTGTTCGCATTGGCTCGCCGTACTCGTTTTGCCGCTCGCTGAGTCGTCCCGGACGCGCTGGCCGGCAGCGGCGCGCGCCTGCCCGGCAACCACCGGCACGGGTAGTGAGTCCGGCCCGCGCCCGCATACCCGCGAGCCTTCAACGCCTGACCTTCACTACCGCCATCAGCAGCGCCGAAGACAGCACGCCGAGGGTCATGAACACATAGGCCGCCCCGGGATTGCCGGTGAGACCGATCAGGTAGCCGACGATCCACGAACCGACGAAGGCGCCCAGTGCGCCGCAGGCGTTGATCAGGCCAATCGCCCCGCCGAACACATTGGCCGGAAGCACTTCCGGGATCAGCGCGAAAAACGGTCCATAGGGTGCGTAGAGCGCGGCGCCGGCGACGGTCAGCAAGGCGAACGACAGCCAGAAGTGCGAAGGCCCCAGCAAGTACGAGCAGAAGAACGCCAGCGCGCCCAACCCGAGCAGCGGCCAGACCAGCGATTGGCGCCGCCCGGAGCGGTCCGATGCCCAGGACACCACGAGCATGGCGGCGACGGCAGCCACATAAGGCACCGCGCTCAGCCAGCCGACCGTGACGATATCCGTGGCAGCCGCCTGCTTGATGATGGTCGGCAGCCACATGATGAAACCGTAGACGCCGATGCTCCATAAGGCATGCACGGCACAGAGCTGGATCACCACCGGGCTGGTGAAGGCCTGGCGATAGTTGCGCACCGCCTTGAGGCCCTGCTGTTCCTCGGCAAGGGTGGCGGCCAAGCGGTTTTTTTCCTGCCGGCTCAGCCAGTCGACCTGCTCGGGCTTGTCCCGCGCCAGGCGCCACCAGACAAACGCCCACAGCACCGCCGGCGCGCCTTCGATGACAAACATCTCGCGCCAGCCCCAGGCCTGAATCAGATAGCCCGAGACCACCGACATCCACAGCACCGTGATCGGGTTGCCCAGCACCAGGAAGGTATTGGCCCGCGAGCGCTCCTGGCGGGTGAACCAGTTGCTGATGAAGATCAGCATCGCCGGCATCACCGCGGCTTCGACTATGCCCAGCGACACCCTGATCACCATCAGCATCGGGATATTGGTCACCAGGCCGGTGGCCATCGCACACAAGCCCCACAGGATCAGGCTGCAGAACACCAGTTTGCGCACGCTGTAGCGTTGCGCGTAGATGGCGCCGGGCACCTGGAAGAAAAAGTAGCCAAGGAAGAACAAGGCGCCGATCAGTGACGAGGTGCTCTTGCTGATGCCCAGGTCCTGCTCGATGCCCGCCGCGCTGGCGAAGCCATAGTTGGCCCGGTCCAGATAGGCCAGGCTGTAGGTGACGAAGATCAGCGGGATCAGGTATAGCCAGCGCTTGGGCGCGAAGGCCGTGGCGGTCGTTGACGGATGTCCCGCCGGGTTGCGGGTGTGCGGCGGCAGTGCCGGTTCTTCGAGATGGCTCATGGGTGTCTCCTGTTTATTGTTGTTTTCCAGGTACGGGTACTGCTCAAACGACGCTGGTCAGTCCTCCGTCGACAAAGATTGTCTGGCCATTGATGAAGTCCGAGGCCGCCGAGGCCAGGAACACCGCGCTGCCGCACAGCTCCTCGACCCGCCCCCAGCGCCCCGCCGGCGTGCGTTTGCACAGCCATTGGGAAAACGCCTGATCGTCGATCAGCGCCCGGTTCATCTCGGTCGCGAAATAGCCCGGGGCCAGGCCGTTGGCCTGGATGCCATGGCGCGCCCATTCGGCGCACATGCCTTGGGTGAGCATCTTCACCGCGCCCTTGGACGCCGCGTAGGGGGCGATGCTCGGCCGGGCCAGTTGGCTCTGCACCGAGCAGATGTTGATGATCTTGCCGCGGCGCCGGCCGATCATGTGCCGCGCCACGGCCTGGGACACATGGAACACCCCGTCCAGGTTGACCCGCATCAGGGCGTGCCAGTCGTCGGCGGCGAAATCCTCCAGCGGTGCGCGTCGCTGGATGCCGGCGTTGTTCACCAGGATGTCGATAGCGCCGACCCGCGTCTCGAAGGTGTCGATGGCCTCGAACAGCCCGGCGCGATCGGTGACGTCGAACACCGCGATCTCCGCGCCGATGCCCTCGTCGCGCAACTGCCGGGCAACGGCCTGGGCCTTGTCCCTATTACGATCGTTGATCACCACCTTGGCACCGGCGGCGCCCAGGCCCCGAGCCAGCTCCAGGCCAATGCCCTTGCCTGAACCGGTGATCAGGGCCCTTCTCCCATCCAGCTGGAAACTACCGGGATTGAATGACATGCTTTCCTCCGCGAGACGGCCGCTGTTTTTGGAATGGGCCTTGCGGGCACTTCAGCGCAGCTGGCGGGCACTGTCCAATCGTCATTGCTGATCTGGTAATCAATCTTCGTGATTACCATCTCGAAGCGTTTTCAACCCTGGAGTCGGTCGATGGAAATCAAACACCTGCGCTCGTTCGTGACCCTGGCACAGGAACTGCATTTCGGCCGCGCGGCGCAACGGCTGGCTATCGTCCAGCCGGCCTTGAGCATGCAGATCAAGCTGCTGGAGGAGGAATTGGGCGTGCGCCTGTTCGAGCGCAACCGCCACGCCGTGGCGCTGACCGAGGTCGGATCGATCTTCCTGCCCGAGGCCCGCGCGACCCTGCACCAGGCGGCCCATGCGATGGACGTGGCCAGGGCTTCGGGACGTGGGGAGATCGGCCGGGTGCGCCTGGGCTTCGTGTCTTCGGTACTGCCAGAGTTCCTGCCGGCGCTGATCCGCGCCCTGCATGAGCGTTTCCCGCGCATCGAGCTGGAACTCAAGGACATGCCGGGGCCGGACCAGGCCGCGGCGCTGAAAAACGGCCAGCTGGATTTCGGCCTGATGCGCCTGCCGGCGATCATTCCTGGCATCCAGACCCGGGAGGTGCTGCGGGAGAGTTTCATGGTTGCGCTCCCCGACGATCATCCGTTGGCCTCGAGCGCAACCCTGCAACCGGCGGCGCTGGCGCGACTGCCGGTGTTGATCCTGGCCAGGCGCTACGCCCCAGGCTTTCACGATCAACTGATGCAAGAGCTGAATCGCCAGGGCGCGCAACTGGAAGTCGCCGCGGAACTGGGCGAGTTCACCACCATGCTCGCCCTGGTGTCCGCCGGGCTCGGCATTGGCTTGCTGCCCGCCCACGCCGGGCGCGCGTTACCCGCCAACGTGGTCGCCCGCCCCCTGGAACTCGGGGACTACCAGGCGACCACCGGCCTGGCCTGGGTGGAACTGGATAATGCCCTGAAGAGCACCGTATTCGGGGTGATCAGCGACGTGTTCCTTGAGGGCCACGGGCAATGACGATCAGCGACAACCCAGGACCGAGGATTTCCTCCTGGCAGCCCCATTCCAGGACTATCGGCATGCTAAAGTCGGTTTAATTTTGCCAATCGTCCAAAAAGGTGCCCCCATGGATCCGCTCTCCGGTGTCCTTTCGCTGCTGAGAATCCGCAACTACCATTCGGCGGCCTTGAAGTTGGGCGGCGACTGGGCCTTCGACTTTCCCAGTCGGGCCGGCATCAAGTTCACGGCCGTGGTCAAGGGCAGTTGCTGGGTGAGGGTCAGTGGCGAGCCGACGCCGCAACGCCTCCAGCAAGGCGACTGCTTCCTGATGACCCGCGGCGTGCCCTTTACCTTGTCCAGCGACCTGGGGCTGCCGGCGATGGATTCCGAAGGGCTTTTTCAAACCCCGGCCCCGGACGAAATCACCCTCGATTACGGCGGCGACGATGTGCAGCTGGTCGGCGGGCGCTTCGATTTCAGCGGCGTCCCCACCCAGTTCCTGCTCAGCGCCCTGCCCTCGCTGGTGCATGTGCAGGGCAACTCGCCCCAGGCGTCGATCCTGCGCTGGGCGCTGGAGCGCTTTACCGCCGAGCTGCAACAACAGCGCCCCGGCCGCTCGCTGATGAACGAGCACCTGGCGCACATCATGCTGGTCGAGGTGCTGCGGGCTCACCTGGCTGTCCTGGAACCTGACAGCCTGGCCAGCGAGGGCATGGGCTGGTTCTTCGGCCTGGCGGACCGCAACCTCAGCGTCGCCCTGAGCGCCCTGCACGCCAACCCGGCACGACGCTGGACAGTCGAGGAACTGGCGCGGCTGGCGGCCATGTCGCGCTCGGCCTTTGCCCTGCGCTTCAAGCAGATAGTCGGCGCCGCGCCAATGGAATACTTGACCCACTGGCGCATGCTGCTGGCCGGCGATCGCCTGAGAAACTCCGGCGACTCGGTGGCGTCCATCGCCTTTTCCCTGGGATATGAATCGGAGAGCGCCTTCAGCACCGCCTTCAAGCGGGTCATGTCGCACTCGCCGCGCCAGTACCAGCGCGAGCAGGCGGCCGCCGTCGAGGCTGACGTCAAGGCCGCCTTCAAGGCTGATCTCAAGGATTAGTGCAGACCGCCGCCGATCACCAGGATCTCGCCGGTGATCCATCCGGCGTCACTGGACGCGAGGAACGCCACCGCGGGGGCGATGTCTTCGGGTTTGCCGATACGTCCCAGGGGTGTGATGGCTTCGATCTTCTGCCGGAAGGCGTCTTCGAAGAAGCCGCTGGCATGCACGCCTTCGGTGACCACCAGCCCCGGGTTGACCGAGTTGACGCGGATGTTCTTCGGCCCCAGTTCGTTGGCCAGGGTCCGGGTGATGGCGTCCACCGCGCCTTTGGAGGCGGTGTAGACCGTCGAGTTGGCCGGGGTGAACGAGGTGACGCTGGAGCTGATATTGACGATGCTGCCGCCCTCGGGATTGAACACGCCGACCGCTTCGCGGGTGCACTGGATCAGGCCCAGGACATTGAGGTTGAACTGGCGGTGGAACTCCTGTTCTTCGATCTCCGCCAGGGCCGCGGTGGAGTAGACGCCGGCGTTGTTCACCAGGATATCCAGATGGCCGTGCTCATGGACGATGGCCTTGAACAGCGCCTTCACTTCCAGGGCATTGGCGACATTCGCCTGGACGGCATGGGCGCGGCCGCCCGCCTGCAGGATCTCTTCGACCACCCGGTCGGCCTCCTCGCGACCGCGGCTGTAGTTGACGATCACCGTGGCGCCGTCCTTGGCCAGTTGCTTGGCAATGGCGGCGCCGATGCCCTTGGACGAGCCGGTGACCAGGGCGATTTTCTTGTGCAATCTTTTCATTTCGTAGGTTTCTCTTACAGGTTCAGAATCGCGGACCAGGCCTTGAACGATTGGCCTCTGGTCCACGAACCCAGCTTATGAGCCACGCCCCGGACGGGTAATAGCTGGTCCTCCAAAATAGCTTCGCCATCGTCCAGAGACGCGGCGGCCCTTTGCGCCAGCGCTTCTTCGATGGCCCGCTCATAAACGGCTAGCCACTCGTCGTGCGCCGTCGAACAAATTTCAACTTTTTAAAAATATCGACACTCCCAATTAATGCTTGCTGCCATTGCGAGCGACAGCATTGCTGAACCCCGCGCAAGGGCGTCTGCCCTTGCCTCTCATGCCCGGCCACAGCGGCCCGGCCTTTCGAGGAGAACCCTGATGAAGATCTCTGAAGTCATGACCCGTAACGTACAGACCGCACGGCCCGAACAGACGCTGCGGGAAGTCGCCAACATGATGGCCAGCATCGACAGCGGCGCCATCCTGGTGAACAGCGAGGATCGACTGGTCGGCATGATCACCGACCGCGACATTGTCATTCGTGCCGTGGCCAAGGGCGAAAGCTGCGATATGCCGATCAGCAGCGTGATGAGCAACGACATCCGTTATTGCTTCGACGACCAGGAGGTCGACGAAGTGGCCCGCAACATGGCCGATATCCAGCTGCGGCGCCTGCCGGTGGTCAATCGGCAGAAACGCCTGGTGGGCGTGGTGTCCCTGGGCAATATCGTCAAGGCCCACGACAGTGAGGCCAACAGCACTGTGCTGCAGGGCGTGGCCAAGGCCCATTGATATCCTGGCCCAGACGGCTGTGGCCGAGCGGCCACGGCCGGTGTTTACCGGTGGACTGGCGGCCTCCAGGCGCTGACGGGCCGACCTTCGGTCCCCAAGCGGGAACACCCCGCCCGCGGCGACGTCTGCTCTGTATCGACCCTGGCAATTCAGATCCTCTACCTGGAAGGAGGCTGCGCCATGACCCCACGCAAAGGCCGGCAGGAGATCTCCGGGCGTGGCAAGGAGCCTGTCAGTAGGCTCCAGGCCCTGCTGCGCCGATACGCCGAACCCCTGCCCCCACTCGAGTCCGCGGCTTTCGGCGCGCTGTTCGACCGTTATGCGGACGCCAGGGTGGTGTTGATCGGCGAAGCCAGTCACGGCACCCGTGAGTTCTATCGAGCCCGTGCCGCCATCACCCAACGCCTGATCACCCACCACGGCTTCACGATCGTCGCTATCGAGGCCGACTGGCCCGACGCCGGGCAGATCGACCGGCGCGTGCGCGATCTGGGCCCGTCGACCGCAAGGGAGCAGGCATTCAGCCGCTTTCCGAGTTGGATGTGGCGCAACGTCGAGGTGCGCGACTTCACCCGTTGGCTGCACCACTACAACCGGTCCCTGCCCGCGGATCGGCGCATCGAGTTTCGCGGGCTCGATGTCTATAGCTTGCGCAATTCCATCGGCGAAGTACTGGCCTATCTCGATAGCACCGCCCCCCAGCTGGCGCGTGAAGCGCGCCGGCGTTATGGCTGCCTGACACCCTGGCAGGACGACCCGGCGCTGTATGGGCATTCTGTCGAGCGCGGCCACGAGGCGTCCTGCGAAGAAGCGGTGGTGCAGCAGTTGAACACCTTGCTGAACGAACGCCTTGCGGCGAACCCTGAAGCGCAGTTCAGCGCCACGCAGAATGCGCGGGTCATACGTTCCGCCGAGCAGTACTACCGGGCCATGTTCAGAAGCTCGACAGCCTCCTGGAACCTGCGAGACAAGCACATGTTCGACACCCTGCAGGCTTTGCTCGCCCATCGCGGTGCCAACGCCAGGGCCGTGGTCTGGGCGCATAACTCGCACATCGGCAACGCCGCGGCCACCTACATGGGCTGGCGCGGCGAGTTCAACATCGGCCAGTTGTGCCGCATGGCCTATGGCGACAATGCCGTGCTGATCGGCATGAGCACCGACCGCGGCCAGGTCGTGGCCGCCGATGACTGGGACGGCGACATGGGGATCAAGGATGTGCGGCCTTCCCTTGCCGACAGCTGGGAGCAGGAGTTTCTCCAGGCGGGCATCCCCGTCTCGCTGACCGACTGGCGCGCCCCCGAGCGCGAAGACCTGCGCCAGGCGCTGTCCGAGCTGCTGCTGGAACGGGCGATCGGTGTCATCTACCGTCCCGCGACGGAGCGCCAGAGTCACTATTTTCAAGCGGACCTAGGCGAGCAGTTCGATGCGTTGGTCTGGTTCGAAGCCACAAGCGCCCTCACGCCATTGCCGGTGGTCGCCGGCCACAGCCATGAAGAAGACACCTTTCCTTTCGGGGTCTAGGCCTCCCCTTTGCGATGAAGCCTCCTCATGGCCAGCCTGTGCTCAGTGCCCCTCCGGTTCTTCGAGCATGCGCTTGGGGTGCATGCCATTGACCATGCCCATGAACGGCGCGTGGATCGAGTACCCCAGCATGCGCTGGATATGTTCGCTGCATTGCCGGGCGACCTGGCGCGGGGTCGACAGGATGAAGTTCTCCTGCTGGCGCGCCCAGGGCTCACAGTATTGCGCGGTCAGCGCCAGGCGTGGCGCGCCGCTGTGGTTGGCGCCGCCGCCGTGCCAGAGGGTGCCGAGGAAAAACACCACCGAGCCTTTGGGCATGATCACCGGCATAACGGACGCCTGTTCGACGGCGGTGGGCAGGCGCCCGTCCCACAGATGGCTGCCGGGAATCACCACCGTGGCACCGTTGTCATGGGTGAAGTCGTCCAGGGCCATGATCGTCGCCGCGCCATAGGGCGGCCGCGGGCGCGCCATGGGGTAAAAGGCGTCGTCGTAATGCAGGTGCTGGGCGCACTCGCCCGGCAGGATATTGATCGCCTGCAGCTGCGACAGCAGGTAGTTGGGCGCCAGGAGCCGGTCCAGCAGGCCGAGGATCAGCGGGTGCTCCACCAGCGCATCGCAGACCCGGGTTTTCGCAATCACCGCATACAGCCGCTGGGTGCGGGCGCCCTCGAACGAGTTGCGCCCGGTATGGGCAAAACGGCCGAGCAGGTCCTCGCGCATGCGGCTAACCTGCTGGTCATCGAACAGCCGTTCGAGCACCACGAAGCCGTCGCGCTGCAGCTGGCCCATCAGTTCATCGAGCTGCGCAGCGGGCACGGCGGGCTGGGTACCAGCGGTCGACCTATAGGTCCTGGCGCATCCGTTGCTCATGTAGTCGTGCCGCTCGGGCAAGGTTGTTGTTGTCATCGACTGGCTCCTTGGGAGTAGGTCGCATCAATCTGCAGGACGCCGGAGCGACCGCCAATGACGCTTTGCCTCAACTGACATGACCCGCCCCTACCCGCACTGGATCGTCGCCCCGACCATTCCCGCGCGTTTTGTGCGCGAGATGCTGGGCCAGCTGCGCCTCGATGCCAACGCTCGGGCTGCCCTGCTGGAGCGCTGCGACTTGCCGATAGAAGCCCTGCGCGACGGCTATCGTGTCGCGCCACTCAACTACCGCGCCTTGAGCCGCCTGAGCGTTGGCCTCGGCGCCGACGAAGCCTTCGGTTTTTTCGCCCGCCCCGTGCCCCTGGGCAGCTTCGAGCAACTGCTGCGCTTGCTGGTGCACCTGCCGACCCTGGCCGATGCCTTCGACGAAGCCGCGCGCTTCTACAAGTTGTTCGATGATTCAGCGCCCTGGCGCCTGGAAACCGAAGGCAAGATCGCCCGCCTGCGGCTGACGCCCCGGCCCGGGGCCCAGACCGACTCGGTGCTGTGGCCACATATGCTGCTGTTGTCGCTCTGGCATACCGGCAGCTGGCTCGCCGACGAAACCCTGCCGCTGCGGCGGATCGTCCTGCCGCAACAGCTCACCGGCTTCACCGCGCAAACGCGTTTTCTGTTCGGGCGCCAACCCGCCTTTGGCGCGGGCGCATGGCTGGAGCTGCCCGCGGCGAATCTGCAAGCGCCGCTGATGCGCCGGCCGGCGGAGGTTGCGCGCTTCGCTCGCCAGCTGCTGCCGGCGGTGATCGCCCCCGGACCATCGGCCAGTTTCGAAGCCCACTTGCGCGGGCTGCTGTGCGCCGCCGAACCCTTTGCCGGGCTATCGGAAATCCAGGCGGCCAAGGCCCTGGGCATTTCCCGCCAGACCCTGGCCCGCCGCCTGGCCGCCCTGGGCGTGACCTTCCTTGGCGTGCGCGACGAATTGCGCCGCGACCTGGCCTGCACCCTGCTCGCCCGCGGTTCGGTGAGTGTCGCCGAGCTGGCGGAACGCCTGGGCTACTCGGAACCCAGCGCCTTCCAGCGTGCGTTCAAACAGTGGACCGGGCTACCGCCGGGGGCCTATCGCGGTAGCCGGCGCTGAGCAGCGTCGCCCTCTCGGTGGATTTTTCACCGCCACCCCGTTCTCCAACGCCGCGTAAACCGGCATGCTGCGCCACCCTGATCGCCACGGCAGCAGGCCGCCCAGCGGGGAATTTATGCCGGGATGGCGCGGTCTATGCTCGTCAGGGCCGGTGAACAGCAAAAGAGGACATGAAAGATGCGGCGAGTGAGACAGAACCGCTGGGGCATGGGGCTGTTGGCCCTGTTGCTGTGTATTGCGCTGCCGGCCTTCGCGGCGCCGGCGCCCGGGCCACAGAGCGTCGCCCGCAACCAGCTGCCGCTGCTGGCCGAGGGTGCGAGCCTTGAGCAGCTCAACGACCGCCTCGAACTGATCCGCCAGAGCGTTTCGGCCAGCGGCAACGATGACCTGCTCTCGGACCTGCGCCAGGCCGCGCTGCAAGTGCAGAAGCAGGCCGACAGCCTGATCGCCCTGCGCGCCACCGACATCGAGCGCCTGGACGACCAGCTCAAGGTCCTGGGCCCGCCGTTGCCCGACGAGGCCCCCAGCCTGACCAGCCAGCGCCAGGTGTTGAGCGCGCAGAAGGATGCCCTGCTCGACGAAGAGCGCCAGGCCAACCTGCTCAGCCAGTCCGGCCGCGACCTCGCCGTCCAGATCATCAACCTGCGGCGCAGCCTGTTCAATTCGCAGATCAGCACCCGCTCGGCGAGCCCGCTCAGCCCGGCCTTCTGGTCCACCCTGATTCGCCCGACCGAGGATGACCTCGGGCGCCTCAACCGCCTCTCCGACGAAGTCTGGACCGCGTTCGAGACGGCGCTGGCCCCCGGCAATCGCGGGCTGTTCCTCACCACCCTGGTCATTGCGGCGCTGATCTGGGTGGTCGGCCGGCGCCTGCTGGAGCGCCTGGCGATCTGGTCGATGATCCGCTGGCTGCCCGAAGGTCGCCTGCGCCGCAGTGCCCTGGCGCTGACCATCGGGCTGGCGACCATCGTCACCATCAACGTCTCCGCCTCGCTGCTGCGCTGGGGGCTGGTCAACAGCGCGACACTGAGCGCCGATGTGCTCAACCTGATCGGCCAGTGGCTGACCCTGCTGATTTTCTGCTCCTTTATCGTCGGCCTCGGCCGGGCCATGTTGATGCTGTCGCGCCCGTCCTGGCGCCTGCCACCGATCCCCGACCAGATCGCCACGGCCCTGGGGCCGTTCCCGCTGATCCTGGCCCTGGCCCTGCTGCTCACCGCCGGCGAAGAACGGATCAACAGCGTGATCGCCAGCAGCCTGGCCCTGACCGTGGCGGTCAACGGCCTGACGGCCCTGGTCACCGCGCTGATCTTTTTCTTCGCCCTGCTGCGTCATCGCCGCACCCGGCGGCGCTTCGAGCTGGAACGCCCCTCCGGCATCGCCGGGCTGCTGCCCTTCGTGGTGGCGGTGTGGGTGGCGGTGATCCTGCTGTCGTTGCTCAGCGGCTACCTGAGCCTGGCGTACTTCCTCACCGTCAAGCTGCTGTGGATCAGCGTGGTGACCACCAGCGCCTACCTGCTGATCGCCTGCTTTGGCGACCTCTGCGAAACCCTGCTGTCGCCCAAGCAGCCTGGCGGCCTGGCGCTGGCGGCGGCCCTGGGCCTGTCGCCGCGCCACCAGGCCCAGGCCACCACCGTGCTGGCCGGCATCGGCCGGACCCTGCTGCTGTTCACCGCGGCGCTGCTGGCCTTCATGCCGTCCGGGTCGAGCCCGGGGGAACTGCTGGAAGGCTTTGCCCAGCTGGATGTCAGCGGCCGGTCCTTGGGCAACCTGAACATCGTGCCCGAGGACCTGCTGCTGGCGGCGGCGTTCCTGGTCGGCGGCATGTTCGCCGTACGGGTGCTCAAGCGCTGGCTGAGCGAGCGGCTGCTGCCGGAAACCAATATGGACGCCGGCATGCGCGCCTCGCTGGTGACCCTGGTCGGCTACATTGGCTTTGTCCTGCTGGCGATCGTGGTGATGTCGACCCTGCGGATCAACCTGACCAACCTGACCTGGGTGGTCAGCGCCCTGTCGGTGGGTATAGGTTTCGGCCTGCAGGCCATAGTGCAGAACTTCATTTCCGGGCTGATCCTGCTCACCGAGCGGCCGGTGAAGGTCGGTGACTGGGTCAGCCTGGCCGGGGTCGAGGGCGATATCCGGCGGATCAACGTGCGCGCCACCGAGATCCAGATGTCCGACCGCTCCACAGTGATAGTGCCGAACTCGCAGTTCATCTCGCAGAACGTGCGCAACGTGACCATGGACAACGCCCTGGGCGTGGTCGGCATCACCCTGACCCTGCCGCTGGAGACCGATGTGCTGCAGGTGCGCGAGCTGTTGCTGCAGGCCTATGCCGAACATGAGGCGATTCTCAAGGCGCCGGCGACCTCGGTGTCGTTCAAGGACCTGACCAGCAATGGCCTGATCATCAGCGTCAGCGGCTACGTCGGCAGCCCGCGCTCGGTGTCCGGCGCCCGCAGCGACCTGCTGTTCACCATCCTCGGGCGCCTGCGCGAAGTGGGCATCGCCCTGTCGTCGCCGCAGAACCTGATGCTGATCAGCGACAGCCAGGACAAGGCGGCGAGCGAACCACCGGCCGCAAACCCTTGAGTCCTGGGCTATCGTGACTGATATTCCGGCGAGTTTTTTCAACCCGAGCGGCCGCTGTCATCGAGGATCCTGACGACAGCCCTGTTTCACCCCAGGCATGATAAGGAACATCGTGGACGCACACCCCGACAGCAACACCGAGGACGTTGTCCTGGAGTCGAAACGACTTCCCGTACTGGCGGTCACCATCACCTTCCTGATGGTGGTCGCGGTTTCGATTCTCGGCATCTATGGCATCCAGGTCGTCAACAGCAAGGCCCATGAACTGGCGCAGGCCCGGCTGACCTCCGGCAACCTGGCCTTGTCCATCGCGCAACAGGCGACCGATACGTTCGACGAGGCCAACCTGATCCTCGAAGAACTGATCGAACGCATCGACGACCTGTCGCCCGAGGCCCTGGAAAAAACCCAGAAGCTGATGAAAAAACGCGTGTTCACCACCGAACAGTTGCATGGCTTGTTCTTCTATGACCGGCAAGGCAACTGGGTGCTCACCTCGTTCGACTACAAGCCGCCCAAGGCGAACAACTCGGACCGCGACTACTTCAAGTTCCACCGCGAGAATGTAACCCTGTCCCCCAGGGTCGGGGCGGCCCTGCAAAGCAAGACTACCGGCGACTGGGTGATCCCGTTCTCGCGCCGGGTCAACGACGCCCAGGGCAACTTCAAGGGCGTGGTGCTGGCGACCATCAAGATGGACTACTTCGACACCTTCTTCGATCGCTTCAACATCGACGACAAGGGCGCGATCTTTCTCGCCCTGCCCCAGGGCACGATCATCGCCAGGCGGCCGTTCGACGAAAAGCTCATCGGTGCGTCCCTGGCCCGGGGCGAAATCTTCTCCGTGCATATACCCCGTGCCCCTGCCGATACGGTCATGGTCAAGTCCATCATCGACGGCGTCGACCGCCTGTTCGGCTACCGGGTGCTGTACAAGTACCCGCTGGTGGTGGCGGCGGCCAATTCCCAGGAGTCCATTCTCAGCAGTTGGCGCACCGACACCTACCAGCTGACCGCGATGATTGCCGTGGTGCTGGCGATCAACCTGCTGATCGGCATCCTGCTGTTCAAGCAGGTGCGCAAGGGCCTGTTGGTGGAAAGCCACCTGAAGAAAGCCCGCTCGGTGCTGGAGACCCTGGTGTTGCAGGACGGCCTGACGGGCCTCGCCAACCGCCGGCACCTGGAGCGCAACCTGGAACTGGAATGGCGCCGGGCGGCGCGGCAGCGCTCGTCGATCAGCCTGGTCATGCTGGATATCGACCACTTCAAGACCTTCAACGACCGCTATGGCCATGTGGCGGGCGACCATTGCATCCGCGCCGTCGCCCAGGCCATCAGCCAATGCGTGCACCGGCCCTCGGACCTGGCGGTGCGCTACGGCGGCGAAGAGTTCGCGATCCTGCTGCCGGACACCGAGCCCGGCGGCGCCTACGTGCTGGCCGAGAGCATCCGCCTGGCGGTAGAGGAACTGGCGATCGAGCATGTCGACAACCCCGGCGGCGTCGTGACCATCAGCCTCGGCGTCTACACCTGCGTGCCCGCCTCCTCCGACTTCAAGAGCCTGCTGATGCAGGCCGACTCGGCGCTGTACATGGCCAAGCGCGCGGGGCGCAACCAGACCGTGCCGACCTTATAAGGAGCGGCAAGCTGCAAGCTCTAAGCCGCAAGCTCTTCTAAGCTCTAAGCTTGCCGCTCGTAGCTTGTAGCTTGCGGCTGCCTCTCCTCCAGCAAACGCACGAAGTGGGTCAGGCTGCGCGAGACCGTGCCGCGGCGCCAGATCAGCCAGGTCTGCAAGAAGCGGTACGGCTGCGCCAGCTGCCAGATGCTCACCGTGCCGCAGCCCGGCATGCTGTCGAGCATGCTGCGGGGCATCAGCGCCAGGCCGGCGCCGGCACTGACGCAGGCCAGCATGCCGTGGTAGGACTCCATTTCGTGGATCTTGCCGGGTACTGCGCCATCCTCGCTGAACCAGCGCTCGAAGTGATGGCGGTAGGAGCAGTTGGCGCGAAAGGCGTAGATGCTCTCGCCGTTGACGTCGCGCCCGCGGGTGATGGGCGCATGCCCCAGCGGCGCGATGACGACCATTTCCTCGTCGAACACCGGCACCCCTTCCAGGCTTGGGTGCAACACCGGGCCATCGACGAAGGCCGCGGCCAGGCGCCCGGACAGCACGCCATCGATCATGGTCCCGGAGGGGCCGGTGGACAGGTCCAGTTCGACCTTGACGTGCTTCTGGTTGTAGGCCGCCAGCAACGCCGGAATCCGCACCGCCGCCGTACTCTCCAGGGAGCCCAGGGAGAACGGGCCCTGGGGTTCCTCCCCGGCCACCGTCAACCGCGCTTCCTGCACCAAGTCGAGAATCCGCCGGGCGTAATCAAGAAAACTCCAGCCGGCCGGCGACAGACGCAGGCGGCTCTTTTCGCGGATAAACAGCTCCACCCCCAGGTCCTGCTCCAGCTGCTTGATCCGCGTGGTCAGGTTGGAAGGCACCCGGTGGATGAGTTGCGCCGCCGCGCTGATGCTGCCCTGCTCGGCCACTGCCTTGAAGATTTCCAGCTGCACCAGATCCATCTCATTCTCCAAACGTGAAAGATATGCTCTTTATTATTCAGTTTTCATAAGCACCCTGCCAGCCTAACCTGCAGCCATTCCCCGGCCCACAGGACGCTGCCATGACCATGGTTTCCAGCCAGACCCACGCTATTTCGATCAACCCCGCCAATGGCGAGCAGATCGCCCATTACCCTTATGAATCCGCCGAGGCGCTGGACGCCGCGCTGGCGCGTGCCGCGGCTGCCGCCGCCCAGTGGCGCCGCAGCAGCCTGGAACAGCGCTCGGCCCTGTTGCTGGCCCTGGCCAAGGCCCTGCGCGACAACGGCGAAACCCTGGCCCGCAGCATCACCCTGGAAATGGGCAAGCCGATCGCCCAGGCCCGCGGCGAGATCGAAAAATGCGCCCAACTCTGCGAATGGTATGCCGCCGAAGGCCCGGCGATGCTCGCCCCCGAGCCGGCCCCGGTGCCGAACGGCAAGGCGCGCATCGAATACCGGCCGCTGGGTCCGATCCTCGCGGTAATGCCGTGGAACTTCCCAATCTGGCAGGTACTGCGTGGCGCGGTGCCGGCGCTGATCGCCGGTAATACCTACGTACTCAAGCACGCGCCGAACGTCATGGGCAGCGCCTACCTGCTGCTGGAAGCCTTCCAGCGCGCCGGTTTTCCCCAAGGCGTGTTCGAGGTGATCAACGTCACCCCGGACGGCGTCTCCCGGGCCATCGCCGACCCACGCATCGCCGCCGTGACCCTCACCGGCAGCGTGCGCGCCGGCATGGCCATCGGTGCCCAGGCCGGCGCGGCGCTGAAGAAATGCGTGCTCGAACTCGGCGGTTCCGATCCCTTTATCGTGCTTAACGACGCCGACCTGGACGCCGCCGTGCAGGCTGCGGTCATCGGCCGCTACCAGAACACCGGGCAGGTCTGCGCCGCCGCCAAGCGCCTGATCGTCGAGCAAGGGGTGGTGGAGGCCTTTACCGAGAAGTTCGTCGCCGCCACCCGCAAGCTGCTGGTGGGCGACCCGCTGGTCAGCGACACCTACATTGGCCCGATGGCGCGCTTCGACCTGCGCGACGAGCTGGACGAACAAGTCCAGGCTACCTTGAGCGAAGGCGCGACCCTGTTGCTGGGCGGCGCCAAGGCCGAAGGGCCGGGCAACTTCTATCAGCCAACGGTGCTGGCCGGCGTCACCGACCAGATGACCTCGTTCAAGCAGGAGCTGTTCGGCCCTGTGGCCTCGATCATCAGCGCCCGGGATGCGCAACATGCCCTGGCGCTGGCCAACGACAGCGAATTCGGCCTGGCCTCGACCATTTACACCCAGGACCTGGCCCTGGCCGAACGCCTGACCGCCGAGCTGGAAACCGGCGGTGTGTTCATCAACGGCTACTGCGCCAGCGATCCGCGGGTGACCTTCGGCGGCGTGAAGAAAAGCGGCTTCGGCCGTGAGCTGTCGCACTTCGGCGTCCGCGAGTTCTGCAACGCGCAGACGGTGTGGCTGGACCGCAACTGATCCTTCCCCTGTAGGAGCGAGCTTGCTCGCGATGAACCTGAGCGCGCCGCGCTTGTCCAGGCGGTACGCGGCATCCTTGACGACCATCGCGAGCAAGCTCGCACCTACAGTCGACCTCCTGTTTCTTCAAGCATCCGTCGTGCCGCCGTCTGCGCAATATCTCAGCGGCGGTCATCGGACAGTGGCGTCGGCTCGTTCGGTGCCGGCAGGTCGGGGACCATCGGCCGCTCCCTGTCATCGTCACGCCGCTTATCGCGTTCGGCATCGCCGTTGACGTTGGGATCGATCACCGGGTCGTGCCGGCGGGCCGGTTGCAGAGGGTCGGGTTCAGGAGTGCGGGGCTCGCTGGGGTCATGCATCGACTGGATCATGGTGCACCTCACGGCAGGCCCGGTGAGTCCGGGCCCTACTCCGTTAGGCACTGGACCGGGCCATGGGGTGCGAGGCAATGGATGAGCGGTCGCCCGGCCCTCCTGGCCAGGCAGGCGCTCGGCGAAACTTTCGCCGCCGCCCGGGCTCAATCCTAGAGCCAGGTCACGCATCGTGGCCAAGACTGGGAGGCCGTCCGATGACCGAGCACATCGTGCATTTTCACTGCCAGATCGACCAGGGCACCACCGAGCGCTTTCGCGACAGTTGCCTGGAAGCCATCGAGCAAGGCGCCACTTCCCTGCTGCTGAACCTGTCCACCACCGGCGGCAGCACCAATTTCGGCTTCACCCTCTACACCTTTCTCAAATCCTTGCCGGTGCCGCTGTGCGCGATCAACGCGGGCAACATCGAGTCCATGGGCATCATCATGTTTCTCGCCGCCAACCGACGCATCACCGCGCCGCATTCGCGATTCCTGATCCACCCGATGAACTGGTACTTCAGCCAGAACTCGGTGGATCACCAGCGCCTGCGCGAATACCTCTCCAGCCTGGACAACGACCTGGCGCGCTACGTGAAAATCTACGAGCTGGAAACCGCCGACGCGGCGACCCAGCTGGACATCTTCAAATGCCTGTCGGCCGAGGAAAAGGTCATCGCCGCCCATGAATCGCTGGCCTACGGCATCGCCCACGAGGTGCGCCAGGTGGTCTTCGCCGACGACGTCAAGCACTGGAAAGTCTCGGGCGGCTGACCCTGCTGCCCCAGGCACATGGCCTGCGCCGTCCGGCTGCCGGGCGGAACGTCCGGGCCTGGCGGGCGTCTTCAGCTTGAGGGCCCGCCACCTCAAGCTGGCGAGCGTGCCTGCCTAGTATGTCCGCGCCCATGAGGATCCGTTCATGCCTGCCGCTCCGTTCGCCCGCACAGCGCAAGACCCGAGGCGGCCATGACCTTCATTGCCTGGGTCGCGGTCCTGGGCGCGGTGCTGCTGATCCTCGCGCTGACCTCCTCCTACCTGCGCTGGATGCCCGTGACCACCTCGGTGGTCTGCCTGGCGCTGGGGATCGCCATCGGCCCCGCCGGCCTGGGCCTGCTGCAACTGGACATCCACCAGGCCTCGGGCTGGATGGAGCACCTGACCGAAGTGGCGGTGCTGTTCTCGCTGTTCGTCAGCGGCCTCAAGCTCAGGTTGCCGCTCAACAGCCGCAGCTGGCGCGTCGCCTTTGGCTTGGCCGGGCCGGTGATGCTGCTGTCGATCGCCGGGGTCGGCCTGCTGCTGCACTACGCTTTACACATGCCCTGGGGGCCGGCGCTGCTGATCGGCGCGATCCTCGCCCCGACCGACCCGGTGCTGGCGACCATGGTCCAGGTCAGCGACGCCCAGGACTACGACCGGGTGCGCTTCGGCCTGTCCGGCGAGGCCGGGCTGAACGACGGCGTGGCGTTTCCCTTCGTGATTCTCGGCCTGCTGCTGACCCGCCAGGGCGACGACCCCGGCGCCTGGCTCGGCGACTGGGCCTTGTTCAGCCTGCTCTGGGCGGTGCCCGTGGGGCTGCTCAGCGGCTACTGGATGGGCCGCGGCCTCGGCCACCTGACCCTGCACCTGCGGATCAAGCACGCCGACAGCACGGTCTCGCCGAACGACTACCTGAGCTTCGCCCTGATCGCCCTGGCCTACGTGGTGGCGGAGCTGATCCAGGGCTACGGTTTTCTTGCGGTGTTCGCCGCTGCCCTGGGCCTGCGCCAGGCCGAGGTGCACTCCAGCGACCATGCCCGGGCGCCGGCCGAACACCTGGTGCAACCGGTGGTCGGCCACCAGCATGTCGATCCGGCGCAGGCGGTGCATGGCGACGTCGAGGCCCTGCAGGAGAGCCAGGTCGCAGCGGGCATCATGCTCGGCGACATGCTGGCCTTCGGCGGCCTGGTGGAACGGGCCATGGAAGTGTTCCTGGTGACCCTGCTCGGGGTGGTGCTGATTGCCCATTGGGACTGGCATGCGCTGACCGTCGCCGCCCTGCTGTTCCTGCTGATCCGCCCGCTGAGCGTGTTGCTGATCCCCTGGGGGCGTCTGCTCGACCGCCGCCAGCGCCTACTGCTGGGCTGGTTCGGCATCCGCGGCATCGGTAGCCTCTACTACCTGTTCTACGCCCTCAACCACGACCTCGACCCGGCGCTGGCCGAAGCCAGCAGCAACCTCACCCTGTCGGTGGTGGCCCTGAGCATCCTGGCCCACGGCCTGAGCACCCAACCGATGCTCGCCCGCTACGAGCACCATAAAAAACGCCGGCGAAGCTGACGGGCCATGGGCATGGACGCGCTGGCCGGGGCCGGAATGAATGCGCACCCTCGCGACCAATCCATTCGTCGTCCCGCGGGAAACTTTTTCAAACTTTCGTTTGCGCTTCATTTCCCAATCTTGCGAGGTGTCAAATCGCTCACTATCGAGGATTGAAAAATGGCTACCAGCGGAAAAAACCCACTCATGGGCAACAAGGACACGCAAAAACCTTCCCCAGCCGGCAAGAAATCCGGCGGCCAGGGCTCGGGTGGCAGCATCCCCGCCGATCGGCAAAAAGCCCCTGGTGCAGGCAAGAAAGGTGGCGCCCAAGGCGCCGGTGGCGGCACCCGGAAAGCCTGACCCACAGCGCCGGAGTGTCATCCCTCGACGCACTCCGGCTGCTGCACACACAGCCCCTGCCACCGGCCGGCACGGGCCGGTTCTGGTCGCGCGCGACAGGCTATGCTTAGGCCTCTGTAAAACCACTTCGATGAAAAGCAGCGGATGAAAATAGGCCTGATCTCCGACACCCACGGTTTGCTTCGTCCCGGCGCGCTGGCGGCGCTGCAGGGCTGCGCGCATATCCTGCATGCCGGCGATATCGGCGACCCGCAGATACTCGCCGCCCTCGGGCACCTGGCGCCGGTGACCGCGGTGTTCGGCAATGTCGATCAGACCCATGACTGGGCCCACGCACTGCCCCGTCACATCACCCTGAAGCTCGATGGCCTCGACCTGCTGCTCTGCCATGTCCTGGCCGAGGTGCCGAAGCCTCTGCCGCCGGGGGTGCGGGTGGTGGTCACCGGCCATTCCCACCAGCCGCGGCAGTTCTGGCAGGACGACGTGCTCTATATCAATCCGGGCAGCGCCGGGCCGAGGCGTTTCAAGCTGCCGGTCAGCCTGGGCTACCTGATCCTCGACGCCGGCCAGGTCGAAGGCCACTTGGTCGAACTGGCGGTCTAGCAGCCCACCACCTGTCGGGTCGGGCATGACCGGCTATCGGAGCGCGGCCATCGGCCGGGCTTTGCAGGGTCCACACTTAACCCAGCGACTTCCGGCGCTTGTGACGAACGCCGGGCGAAGCCACCTGGCCGGGCTGCACTGCGCCCTCTGACAGAAGATCCCGGCCCTGCACCAGGGAGGATGACGCGCAAGGAGGATCAAGGGCGCGGAACGCGCAGGAGAAAAGCGATGACCTTTTATGTCGTGGCCCGCCTCGACCAGTTGCCCGAAGACCGCGGCACTAGGGTCCAGGTCGGTACCGAAGCGGTGCTGCTGATTCGCACGGGCAATCAGGTCCAGGCCTACCAGGCCGATTGCCCCCACGCCGGGGCGCCGCTGGAACAGGGGGCGGTGTACCAGGGGCAACTGATCTGCCCCTGGCACAAGGGCGCCTTTGCCTGCGACAGCGGGCAACTCTGCGAGCCGCCGCCCCTGGCGAGCCTCAAGCGCTACAGGGTGGACATCCGCCACGATGACCGGGTCTGGGTCGCCGACCAGCCCATGGCCGACCCCGTGGTGCCACGCCCGGCCGATCCGCGACGGTTCGTGGTGATCGGCGCCGGCGCCGCCGGTGCCGCCGCGGTGGCGACCCTGCGGGCCGAGGGCCTGGGCAACAACCTGACCTGGATCGACAAGGAAGTGCAGCCGGCCTACGACCGTACCGCCCTGAGCAAATACGTGCTGGCCGGCGAGATGCCGCCTGCGGAAGTTCCGCCGCTGCTCGAACCGGAGTTTTATCGCGAGGCCGATGTGCAGTTGCTGCAAGCCGAGGTCCTGCGTCTCGACCCGGGCCGGCGGCAGATCCTCCTGGCCGACGGCCAATGCCTGGACTATGACGCCGCGCTCCTGGCCACCGGCGCCGAACCGCGCCTGCCGGCCATCGAAGGGGCCGACCTGCCAGGGGTGTTCATGCTGCGCTCGCGGGCAGATGCCGCGCGCCTGCTGGAGCAGGCCCGGCCCGGTAAACGGGTGGCAATCATCGGCGACAGTTTCATCGGCCTGGAAGCCGCCTCGGCCCTGCGCAAACGTGGGCTGATGGTGCACCTGATCGGCCGCCACCAGGTGCCGCTGCAACGCCAGCTGGGAGAACGCATCGGCAGCGCCGTGCGCGCCCTGCACGAACAGCACGGGGTGATCTACTACGCCGGTTGCGAAGCCCGGGCCCTGGTCGGCGAAGGCCAGGTGCAACAGGTGGTCCTCGACAACGACCAGCGCATCGCCGTCGACCTGGTGTTGTTCGGCACCGGTGTCAGCCCCGCCACGACCTTCGTCGAAGGCCTCGAGCTGGCCGAGGACGGTTCGCTCAAGGCCGATTCCAGCCTGGCCGTGGCCGACGGCCTGTGGGCGGCCGGCGACATCGTGAGTTACCCCTGCGACGGCCGCTCCCAGCGCATCGAACACTGGCGTGTGGCCCAGCAGCAGGGCCGGCTCGCCGCCTGCAACATGCTCGGCGAACAGCTGAGTTTCAGCGTGGTGCCCTTCTTCTGGACCTATTTCTACGACCAGACCTTCGAGGTGCTCGGCCACGCCCGCCGGTGGAACCAGATCGTCTTCGAGGGCGAGCCGGAGCAGTACCGTTTTATCGCCCTGCTGTGTTTCAACGAACAGGTGGAATCGGTGGTCGCCTGCGAGTACCCAAGGGCCATGGCGGTGTTGTCGCAGCGCATGCAGCGGCCACTGTCGCGCAGCGAGGCCCTGGAGCTGATCCAGCGGACGCCGGAATAAGTTGATGAGCAACCATCCATGGCGCTGCCGACAACCGCTGGGCAGCGCCATGGAACCCCGGATAAAAGGCGATTCTCCAAATTCAGGCAAGGTCTCGATATCTCGGCCAGCGGCCGAGGCACCCGGGGTCAGGAAGAGCATCGGCCCAGGTGTCTTGCCATGGCCGGCCCTATGCAGGATTAAGGAGGATGACGCAGCCATGAGCAGGACCGAACGATTCAACCGCGAGTTGGCGAACAACGCCCGGCTGTTCGCCGAAGCCGACCGCCTGGATGTCCAGGCCTATGAGCTGCTCAACACCGACCATGTCGACGACCACCGCCTGGCCCTGTTCAGCAGCGCCAAGCAGCGGGCCAACGAAAAATACCTGGAAGCACGCAACGACTGGCTGCGCATCAAGCAGCTGATGGACAGCACCGACTGAAGCCACCGGCGCCGGCAGGGAGATCCGGGATTCCGAGTTTGCGGTCACTGCGCAACCTCGCAGGCTCGGCAGCGGCTACACAGGCAACAGGGTTGCTGTAGCCGCTGCCGCAGGCTGCGATCGGGCTGGGCGGCATTCCGACGTAGCGCTCGTAGAACCGGCGCCCCGGTGGATCTGATCAGGCCTTGAGCGGACGTTTGCGCAGCTGCTCCAGCAACGCCTGGAGCGGATGCTGCAGGCCCTGCCCCTCCTGGCGCTCGACCTGGCTGCGGCAGGAATAACCGTCGGCCAGCAGCCGTCCGCCCTGGCCATGGCGCGCCACCAGCGGCTGCCAGGACTGCTGGTAGATCACCTGCGAAGTCGCCAGGTTGCGAGTCTCATGGCCGTAGGTACCGGACATGCCGCAGCAACCGCTGGCCAGTACCTGCAGCTTCAGGCCCATACGCGCGAACACTTGTTGCCAGAGGCCAATGCTGGCGGGCTCGTTGGTCTTTTCGGTGCAGTGTGGGAGGAACTGATAGGGCTCGGCGTCCGGGTTCGCTTCAACCGATACCTCGGGCAGTACCCGGGCCAGCCACTCTTGCGGCAACAGCACTTCCGGAGCCTGCCCGACACCCAGGGTCTTGCGGTACTCCTGGCGGTAGACCAGGGTCATCGCCGGGTCGAGGCCGACCAGGGGCACGCCGCTGGCCTGCAGTTTCAGCAGCGACTGCGCGTTGTAGCGCGCGGCCCGGGCAAAGGCGCCGAGGAAACCCTGGACCTGCAAGGGCTTGCCATTCGGCGCGAAAGGCGCGAGGTAGACCTGGAAGCCCAGGCGCTCGATCAGCTCCAGCCACTCGGCCGCCAGCGGCGTCTCGAAGAACCGGGTAAAGGCGTCCTGCACCAATATCACGCTGCGCTGGCGCTGCTCTTCGGAGAGTGCCGCCAGTTGCGCGGCGTTGGCCATGCGCACATTGCGCCGGCGGCACACCGCCTGGAAATCCAGGGTGCTGAGCAACGGGCTGTCGACCATGCCCGCCAGGTGCTTGAGGGCACGGCTGACCGGCGCCGCGCCGATCAGCGCGTTGTACAGCCGTGGCAGGCGCGCCAGATAAGGAACGCTGAATTCCAGGGAACCGATCAGGTAATCCTTCAGCGGACGCAGGTAACGACCGTGGTATAGCTCGAGGAAACGCGAGCGGAACTCCGGCACATTGACCTTGACCGGGCACTGCCCCGCGCAGGACTTGCACGCCAGGCAACCGGCCATGGCGTCGTACACCTCATGGGAGAAGTCCTCGCGCCCGGCCAGCCGCGCCGCGCTGTTGTAGACGCGCCGGGCCAGGTTGGAAAGCCGGGCGCCACCGCCGTTCAGCACATCCACCCCCTGCTCGCCCTGCAGGCGCAGCCACTCGCGGATCAGCGAGGCGCGGCCCTTGGGCGAATGAATGCGATTGCGGGTGGCCTTCCACGACGGGCACATGGCGTCGTCCGGGTCGAAGTTGTAGCAGGCGCCGTTGCCGTTGCAATGCAGGGCGCTGTCATAGCTCTGCCAGACCCGCTCGTCGATGGTGCGGTCGAGCTCGCCGCGCAGCACCACTTCGTCGACCCGGGTCAGGCGCGCTTCAGGCACCGAGGCCGGGGTGGCGATCTTGCCGGGGTTGAGCTGGTTGAACGGGTCGAACGCCGCCTTCAGCGCCTGCAGCGACGGATAGAGTTCACCGAAATAGTCCGGAACGTACTGCGAGCGCAGGCCCTTGCCGTGCTCTCCCCACAACAGGCCGCCGTGCTTGTGGGTGAGCGCCGCCACCGCGTCGGAGATTGGCCGGATCAACGCCGCCTGCTTGGGGTCCTTCATGTCGAGGATCGGCCGCACGTGCAGCACCCCGGCGTCGACATGGCCGAACATGCCGTATTGCAGGCCATAACCATCGAGCAGCGCGCGGAATTCAAGGATGTAGTCCGCCAGGTTCTCCGGCGGCACCGCGGTGTCTTCGACAAAGGGCTGTGGCCGCGCCTCGCCCTGGACGTTGCCCAGCAGGCCGACCGCGCGCTTGCGCATAGCGTACACCTGATTCACCGCCTGGGCGCCGATGGCCAGGGTGTGGCCCAGGCGCACCACCGAACTGTCCTGCTGCAGGTGCCGGACAAAGGCGTCGACCCGCTGTTCCAGCTCCTCCTGGTCGTCGCCGCTGAACTCGATCAGGTTGATGCCCAGGGTCGGGGTGTCCGCCTGCTCGGGAAAATAACGCGCCACGCCGTGCCAGACGATGTCTTGCATGGCCAGCATCAGCACCTTGGAGTCCACCGTCTCGATCGACAGCGGTTTCAGCGCCATCAAGGCCTTGGCGTCGCGCAGCGCATCCATGAAGCCGGCGTAACGCACGTTGACCAGGATCGAGTGCCGGGGAATCGGCAGCACATTCAGGCGCGCTTCGACGATAAAGCCCAGGGAGCCCTCGGAACCGCAGAGCACGCTGTTGAGGTTGAATTGCTCCGGGGTCTCGCGCAGGTGCGCCAGGTCATAACCGGTCAGGCAGCGATTGAGCTTGGGAAAGATCGCCTCGATCAGCTCGGCCTGGTGGTCGGCGATGTCCTGGGCGCAGCGGTAGACCTCACCGATTCGCCCTGGCTGCGCGGTTTCCTGTTCCAACTGCCGGTTGTCGATGGGCGCGCTGTCCAGGCGGCTGCCGCCCAACAGCACGGTGCTCAGCGCCAGGACGTGGTCGCGGGTCTTGCCGTAGGTGCAACTGCCCTGCCCGCTGGCGTCGGTGTTGATCATGCCGCCGACGGTGGCGCGGTTGGAGGTCGACAGCTCCGGGGCGAAGAACAGGCCGTGGGGCTTGAGGGCGGCGTTCAGCTGGTCCTTGACCACCCCGCTCTGCACCCGCACCCAGCGTTCCTCGACGTTGATCTCGAGGATCTGGTTCATGTGCCGCGACAGGTCGACCACTATGCCGTCGGTCAGCGACTGGCCGTTGGTGCCGGTGCCGCCGCCACGGGGGGTGAGCACCACCGCGCGGTGTTCCGGGCTCGCCGCCAGCCGGGCCAGCCGCTCGACGTCCGCCACATCCCGGGGAAAGACCGCGGCTTGCGGCAGCCGCTGGTAGATCGAGTTGTCGGTGGCCAGCACCGTGCGCAGGCCCAGGTCACGGGCAATCTCGCCACGAAAGCCGTCGGCGGCCAGGGCGTCAAGAAAGCCCTGGTAGTGGGCCAGCGGGTCGCGTTCGGGGGCAAGCAGAGCAATCATCAAAAAGGCTTCCAGACAGAGAAAAGGCGCAGCGGTGCATGCAAAACACGTATGCTTGCACACAGCCCGAGGGGCGGCGGCCAGCCGAAAAAGCCTATTTTCCTGAAGCATTGCCCCTCAGGCAAACGTATTTCATGTGCTTTTTTCATGAGTTTTATGAATGAACCCCAGACGTCTCACCCCGTCGATGTCGGTGCTGGTGGCCTTTGAGGCCGCGGCGCGGCATGGCAGCTTCACCAAGGCCGCCGAAGAACTGGCACTGACCCAGAGCGCCGTCAGCCGCCAGGTCCAGGCCCTGGAGTCGCTGCTGGAAGTGCCGCTGTTCAGCCGCGACGGCCGGCATATCGAGCTGACCGCCGCCGGTGCCCTGTATCACCACGAACTGGCGGCGGCCCTGGCGCGGATCCGCAACGCCACCTTGCAGACCATCGCCCACAAGGCCGGCGGTGGCCCGCTGCACCTGGCGGTGCTGCCGACCTTCGGTTCGAAATGGCTGCTGCCGCGCATGCATGACTTTTACGCCAGCCATCCGGGCACCCTGGTGCATATCCATTCGCGGATCGTCACCAGCGACCTGTCGAAAGACACCGCCGACATGCACGCGATCATCTGCGCCGGCACCGGCCATTGGCCCGGCTACGAGGCCCATCGGCTGCTGTCGGAAAAACTCACGGTGGTGGCCAGCCCCAAGGCCCTGCCCGAGTACGGCTCGATGTCCGTCGCCGACGTGGCGCAACAGCTGCTGCTGAACGTGGTGTCGCGTCCCGATGCCTGGCCCGAGTGGTTCGAGCAGAACGGCCTGCAGCAGCGGGCGATGCGCATGGGGCCGGGGTTCGAGCTGACCGCGCACTTGATCCAGGCGGTGGTCGCCGGCATCGGTATCGGCCTGGTGCCGCGTATCCTGGTACAGGACGAAATTCAGAGCGGCGAGCTGGTGGCGCTGTTCGAGCCGGTGGACAGCGGTCGCAGCTATTACCTGGCCTACCCTAGCCGCTATCAGCACCTGCCATCGTTGCAGGCGTTCAGTCGCTGGCTGCTGTCGATCCCCTTCCCTGACAGCTGACAACCCCTCGCTCAGTCGTACTCGGCCTCCTCATGCTCGCCCAGCAGGCGCCGCTGGCGCGCCGAGGCCGCTGCCAGCACCTCGGGGTTGAAGCGCCAGTGCAGGTAGGGCGAAAACTTCTGCGCCACCATGCGCCGGCCATAGTGCACCTGCAGCAAGTAGCGGATGCGCTCGGCGCTGCTGTTCTCGCTGCCCGCATGCCACAGCTCGCTGCGAAACATCAGCGCATCGCCGGCCTGGCACAGCACGGCCTGGGGAGTTTGGCCATGCCAATGCTCCTCTCCGGCCCGTGGCGGTCGCCCGGCTCTATGGCTGCCCGGCACCACCCGGGTCGGGCACAGGTCCTGGTCGATATCGTCCAGGTACAGGTGGCAGGTGCAGATCTGCATCGGCAGCTCGAATGCCGGATCGCTGAGCAGGCTGCGGGGCAGTTGCAGCGCCAGGTAATCCAGGTGCAACCCCATCCCTTGAAAGCCCGGATGACAGCGCCAGGCGGTCTGGCCGATGACATGGCAATCGTCGCCCAGCGCCGCTTCGGCCAGCTCGATCACCCCCGGCAGATCGAGAAACGGCAGCCACAGCGGATCGCGGTTGAACACGCATTTGTAGTGTTCGAGCAAGCCGCTGTAGTCCCAATGCTGGGGTTTGAGGCCATCTATGGCGTGACGCAGCAGCTGGATCTGCAACCCGTCGAGCACTCCGGGCAGCAGCACGAAACCCTCACTGTGCAATGCCCGCAGACGCTCGGCGGTCAGTGCTGGCATGGAGGTCATGGCGGCTAGTCGATGGGGCCGATATTGATCAGCCGATCGCTGCCCAGCCCCGGCACCCTGGCCAGCACCCCGACCGGCGTGGCGGCGGAAAACTCGATGACATAACCCATGCCGCTGCCGTCCTCTTCCATGGTCAGGACCCAGCGCGCCACCTCGTCGGGGTTCAGGCTCAGCGCCTGCGCCACCCGGCGCTGGCGGCGCTCCTCGAGGGTTTCGTCGAGAAAGTAGTCGTTCATCTGGCGCAACCTCCGGCGGATGGCAACCCAGCCGGGCCTGGCGAGGCCCTCACAACAGCTATTAATCCATTCTCGGCAAAAGTCGAATCCAGCCCGGCGCGCCGTGACGAACGGCAGGCTTTATCGCCAATTCCGGACGGCCGGTTTTATCCGCGGTCCACAAGCGAGTTTTCTTTCGAGCGTTTCAGAAAGGGCCTAAAGCGCCGCGCCGGGGCGGCCCCCTAGCATGGGTGGCTGATCCAGACAGCGAGGCTGCCCATGCGTCTACTGAAAAACTCCGAGCGCGAGGCACGGCATGCGCAAAGCCCGCATGACGCGGAAAACCAGGTACGCATGGCCCTGCAACGCGACAGGACAAGCCTTGTAGGGTTGGATGAGCTGTTGCGGGAGCATTACACCGTCAATAGCGACCAGGACATTCTTGCCGCGGTCAGAAACGGCGACTGGGTGCTGGTCACGGACAACTCCACCGTAACAGCCAGCAGCCTGGTCTGCCCCGCTCCTGAAGCGGACCCAGTCTACCTTCGGCCAGACCCTTGGCCCGATCCCGTTCCCCGCACCGACCTGGTCTTCGCCAAGTCCGTCAGCAGCACCCCTTGGGGCACCACCCAGGCCGGCACCGCCAGCGAGCCCGCGGGCAATTTCGGCAAGACCATGCTGATGGCCTCCTCGGCGACCGAGGTCGGGCTCGGCAGGGTCGCCGGCGAGCTGATCCTCAGGAGTTTCGCCTGGTCAGTGCAGATGGCCGGCACCGCAGCCAAAACCGTCGGCGGCCCGGCAGGACAAGTGCTGCTCCTGGCCATGACTCCGACCCAGCTCGGCGACGACTCCTTCTACAGCGAAGAACAACTGCGCGAGCTGCGCGCCGCCACTACCCGGGTGCGCTTCCAGTTCCGCCGCGACAGCCAGGGCGTGCTGCAAATCCATGGCATCCACACCAGCGCCCAGTCGGGCCAGGACAGCGTCCCGGTGATCAAGGCCGACTGGAACGCCGACAAAAACGCCATGCAGGCCCACCTCGGCACGCTCACCATCACCTGGACACCGCACAACGGCCCGGTGGTCACAGCCCCGACGTCCTACCCCGGGGTGACCGACGAACTGGCCAACATCATGGTCCACCCCATCGCCGAAGGCGGCGACAGCCAGCTCCAGGGCGCGCCCCTCGACGAGTTCAAGGTCGAAGACTGCATCATCACCTTCCCGGCGGACAGCGGCATCCGCTCGCTGTACCTGGTCTTCGCCAAGCCCATGGTCAACCCGCTGGAAGTCGGCCCGGCGAATGATCTTTCCAGTAGAAGCGCGAAGGATGGGTTGGATATTGATCACATACCGTCGCAAAAGGCGTTGGAGACTTTTCTGAAATCCAACATGCCGGATATACATGAAAACCACATGAAAGAAGCTCTACGAAAAGCCCCAAGTATCGCTATCCCTAGCGCGGTACATCAAAACTACAGTGAGACGTACGGTGGTAGAAACAACAAGGCCCGCCAGGCAAAGGATGCTGCTGACCTCCAGGCCGCCGTAGACGCTAATCTTGATGCCATCAAGCCCTTCTTGCAGGAAGAAGGCTTCACCGAAGAACAGATTGATACGGCACGCTCTGAGCTGCACAACCTCCATCGGAAACAAGGCTGGTATTGATATGAACGCAGCACTGATTGATGACTTGGTTAAGAGCCTTGGCCGTACCTATCCTGAAATGATTGCCTCCGGAATGTATCTCCCGGGGGGGCCACCAAAAGGCATCTTCGAGGACAGCGATACCATAGCCATGTCACCGGAGGCAGGTATCGAACTTGAGTTTTGGGCCAGTACCCAACGCTTTGAAGCCTTATATATTTCCTTGCTAAAGCGCTTCCCAGAACAATCAACCTACAAGGGAAAACTGCCCTACCACCTCGAAGTCAAGATGAGCCAGCAATGGGTCAGATCCCATCACGGCGAACCTCTGGAATCAGGAACCCCCTATAGAATCCCGGTGCTGGGTATGACTGGCGGCTGGGATACTTATCGTTTTGCAGGTTTCCCCAAACATATCCATGTGCGATTCAAGTACACCGTCGACATGGAAGTGGAAGGGATAGTGTTCAGGCTTAACGAAAAATCCCACGCTTAGTTTTACGGGGCACAGCTGGCACGAATATGAACGCCGCAATGATCGATGACCTGATTAAAAATATGGGGAGGACCTATTCCGAGTTGATCGCATCTGGAATGTATCTCCCAGGAGGACCACCAAAGGGCATCTTTGATGACAGCGACAGGGTGACGGTGTCGCCGGAGCCAGGGATCGAATTGGTTTTTTGGGCCAGCACTCAACGTTTTGAAAACCTGTTCATCACCTTTCTTGAGGGTTTTGAAGGAGAGCCCATATACCGAGGGAGTCTTCCCTACCAGCTCAAAACGAAGATGAATCAGACCTGGGTTAAATCTCAATATGGCGAGCCGCTGGAGTCAGGAGCGCCTTATAGAGTTCCTATCTCCGGCATGACAGGTGGCTGGGATAGCTATCGTTTTCCAGGCATGTCCAAGAGCGTCCATGTGTTGTTCAAGTACACCGTTGAAATGGAAGTGGAAGGCATCGTCTTCAGGCTGAACGAAAGATCACATGCGTAGTTATGCAGAAAGTGCAGTGAGCGAGGAAACGAACGCCGCCATGATCGATAAGCTGGTTAAAAGTCTCGGACATACTTACCCCGAAATGATCGCTTTAGGAATGTATCTTCCAAGCGGCCCACCTAAAGGTATTTTCGAGGACAGCGACACCTTATCTATGTCGCCTGAACCGGGTATTGAGCTGGGATTCTGGGCCAGCAATCAGCGGTTTGAAGATCTGTTCATTACTTTCCTGGAAACGTTTCCCGGAAGGCCAACCTACAAAGGAGGGCTTCCCTATCAGCTCAAAACAAAAATGAACCAGAGCTGGGTTAGATCACAATACGGTGAGCCCCTGGAATCAAAAGGGCCTTACAAAATCCCTGTGCGTGGGCTGGTAGGCGGGTGGGAAACCTATCGTTTTCCAGGCATGTCCAAAAACATCAATGTGTTGTTCAAGTACACCATTGAAATGGAAGTGGAAGGAATCGTGTTCAGACTTAACGAAAAATCCCACGCTTAGCTCTACAGGGCACAGCTGGCACGAATATGAACGCCGCAATGATCGATGACCTGGCTAAATGTCTTGGCCGCACCTATCCCGAAATGATCCCTTCCGGGAAGGTTTTCAGCTGATCAGGATGCGAAATTACAAGCCAAGGAGAAGATGGCATGACGATAAAGAAAGCCTGCCCGGTAGCGCTACGGAGCAGTGAAACGCTAGAAATCTTGGCGTTTGAGCATCCGTTGGCAGGTCTGCAACTGGTCAAGGGTAGCGTGGAACCCGGAGAGTCAACCCGGGCGGCCGCTGCCCGAGAGCTGTTCGAAGAAGCCGGGATTCAAAGCAAGGTGATACGAGATTTGGGGGCGTGGCGCTCGCCTATAACCGGACAGATGTGGGCATTCCATGAGTGTCATGTCGCGCAAGACCTCCCTGATACCTGGGTTCATCATGCTGAGGATGATGGCGGGCATGAGTTCAGGTTTTTCTGGCATCCAT